>CAJBBQ010000236.1 GCA_903951385.1 uncultured Pseudomonadota bacterium | reverse complement strand
GCAGCTATCTCAATAGCATGCACCGTTTGGACAGCAACCTGTGCATCGCCGTTAACCAAACCAGTCAGATACGCTTAATACGCGATCTGTTTAGGTTGGTGAGCCGCTTAGGCGATGGCCTATTTTGGTACAGCCTCATGCTGTTAATCTTGCTGTTTGAAGGCGGCGATGGCTTTTTACCTGTGCTGCACATGGCCTTAGCCGGTTTGTCCGGCACCTTGTTGTACAAATGGCTAAAAGGCAAAACACTGCGCCCGCGTCCTTTTGAAGTGCACCAAGACATATTCTTGACCGGCAAACCGCTGGATAAATTCAGCTTCCCGTCTGGCCACACCCTGCATGCCGTGGTGTTTGGTTTGGTGGCGATTAACTATTACCCAGCCCTGTCCTTCATCATCATGCCGTTTGTCAGCATGGTGGCCTTATCGCGAGTGGTATTGGGTTTGCATTACCCCAGTGACGTCTTAGCTGGCGCCCTCATAGGCAGCTTGATCGCCGCCTTGTCTTTTCTGCTGGTTTAATTCCCCACCCCCTAGATTGCCCTGTTTTGGCCTAAGGCTACCCGGCATGAATGCTTATTGGCTATTGGCCGGAAAGTAGCGCACCGGTAGCGGGTGCATGATGTGCAAATGGCTTAGGCATTCCTCACGCCAATCATCGAGTTGTTGCACGCTTAGGTTTTTCAATTCCGGTTCCAGCAGTGGCCTGTCGCCATTAAACACCAAGCCTATGTCTTGCACCGCCACTTGAGTCTTGGCGATGTAATAAACAAAGTGTTTAAAGACTTTTTTGTCCAACAGATTGACCGTGCGGTAGATTGCATGCGGCAGATGAATCGCCCGCAGCACCCCATCCCAAAAAGCCAAGCGTTTTAAGGCGATGGTCGTCACTGCAACGCTGCACCTAAATTGCCCGGCCATGAATTGACTTAAGAGCGCATGGTGCTCGGTGATTAAGCGTCGTGGTGAGGTGTTTATGAGGGGTGCTAAGTGCGCGTCCATGGCCCATTCGGAGGTGATGTGGGTTAGGATCTCGTTCTTAAACCACTTGGCTTCATGGGCTGGAACGAAATGGTTGTGGGCAATCACGTCCACGTAGAGGTGGCTGACGTAGCCTATGGCAATCGCGGTTTCTTCCTCGGTCTTGGCCGACAGCATTAACTGCTGGGCATTTTCCCATAAGTGGGTGTGGCGAAAGCGGTGGCTGATGATGGCCAAGTCCGGCAGGCAAGCCCCGGCCATGACCAATTCTGGGAATTTTTTAATGGCCGCTTGCAAGCGCGGATCCAATAAAGGCATGGCCCAAAGTAAAGATTGGGCAAAGTATAAGTGCGTCACCAAGCCCCAGGCGTTGGCGTCCAACGAGTAGCAGCAGCAGGGCAGCCACCAATACCATTTGCGCAAAATGCTTAGCAGAGTCATGAATAGTAATGTGAGGCTCGTACATGAAAAAATCGTGACAGAAACATGATGATTTCATGACGAAATTTAATTTCTTTCATTAAACTGTCATATTGCCGCGTTATCTTGCTAGGCATCAGTAGCCAATCTCATCCTAATGACAGGCAAGGCACCCATGACCAAGCACAGTAGCTTAACCCAGCCATTGAAAATCTTATTCATATCGGATGTGTATTTCCCGCGCATCAATGGCGTGTCCACCTCCATACGCACCTTTGTTGAGCAGTTGCAGGGCTTAGGCCACACGGTGCATTTAATTGCCCCAGATTACGCAGCGCTAACCGAAGACGATGCCTGGATTATGCGCGTGGCGGCACGCAGCATTTATTTCGATCCTGAAGACAAGTTGATGAAGTTTGGCTCAGCCATGGCATTGCTGCCGTATCTAGCCAAACAAGGCTACGACGTGATTCACGTGCACACGCCATTCGTGGCGCATTACTTAGGCCTAAAGCTGTCAGAAAAATTAGGCATCCCCTGCGTGGAAACCTACCACACCTTCTTTGAAGATTATCTGCATCACTATTTGCCCTGGCTGCCCAAGGTGTTAGCCAAAGGCCTGGCACGCTTTATTTCCAAGCGTCAATGCAACGGCGTGGACGCGATTGTTTCGCCCTCAAAACCTATGCTGGATGTGCTGAGGGATTATGGTGTGGGCGTGCCGGCTGAGGTGATTCCAACTGGCTTGCAAGCCCACAGCTTTAAACAAGCGGACGGGCAAGCCTTTAGACAAAAATACGGCATTGCCTTGGATAGGCCGATGTTGCTTTACGTGGGCCGAGTCGCGTTTGAGAAAAACATCGATTTTCTTTTGCACATGACCAAGGCCTTGCTGGCGCAACAACCCAATGCCTTATTGGTGGTGACAGGGGAAGGCCCAGCGGAAACCAGTTTGCACAAATTGGCCAAGCACTTGGGCATAGAAAACAGCGTGCAATTTATCGGCTATTTGGACCGCGCTACCGAGCTTAATGCCTGCTACCAGTCGGCTGACGTGTTTGTGTTTGCCTCCAAAAGTGAGACGCAAGGCTTGGTGATCTTGGAGGCCATGGCACAAGGCACGCCAGTGGTGGCGATTGCCGAGTTGGGCACGGCATCCATATTGGTTGAAGGCAAGGGCGCATT
>CAJBBQ010000235.1 GCA_903951385.1 uncultured Pseudomonadota bacterium | reverse complement strand
GGAACCCTACTTAATCCAGCAAGGTTATTTGATGCGCACGCCGCGTGGGCGCATGGCTACCCAGTTGGCATATCAGCATTTTGGATTGGCGGTACCGAAAAATTTAATGACGGAAGACTGGCCAGCGTGACCCAATTTACTTGGCCTATACGCGTTTATTATGAAGACACCGATAGCGGCGGGGTGGTTTACCACTCAAATTATTTGAATTTCATGGAGCGGGCCAGAACCGAATGGTTGCGCGCCTTGGGCTTTGAGCAAACGCAGTTAAAAGACCATCATGGCCTCCTCATCGTCATCCACAGTTTGAGCATGCAGTTTAAAAAACCGGCTTATTTCAACGACATGCTGGCCGTCCACTGCGAGTTAAGCGAACTCGGGCGCAGCAGTTTAATCATGCAGCAAAGCATCAGTCGTGATGGGCTGGTGTTGATAGAAGCGCAGGTGAAAGCAGCCTTTGTTGATGCTGTTAGCTTTAAGCCTATAGGCGTGCCGGCTGAAATGCGCCATAAAATACAATTGGAAAAATCACAGGGACTCCTATGACCGTAAGCGTTGCAAATGACATGTCTATTTTTTCACTGGTAGCAGGCGCCAGTCTGCCGGTGCAATTGGTGCTGGTGGTGTTAATCCTTACCTCCTTGTTTTCTTGGTGGTATATCTTCATTAAGTTAGCCACCATTAAGCGCGCCGAAAGCAGTGCCGAGGAATTTGAGGCGGCCTTTTGGGCAGGCGGCGATTTAAATAAATTGTTTGACAGCCTAGGCGCTGGCAGGCGGAAAGCCCAAGGCATGGCCAGCATCTTTGAAGCCGGCTTTAAAGAATACGTCAGGCATAAACAGCAATCGCGCATGGAAGTGTCGGACGTCATGGAAGGCGCCAGACGCGCCATGCGTGCTGCCTATAACCGTGAGTTGGACAACTTAGACGCCCACTTACCGTTCTTGGCTTCGGTGGGGTCAGTCAGCCCTTACATAGGTTTGTTTGGTACGGTCTGGGGCATCATGAATGCATTCCGTGGCTTGTCTAATGTCGCGCAAGCGACCTTAAGCCAAGTGGCGCCAGGTATTGCCGAAGCACTGGTGGCCACCGCCATCGGTTTGTTCGCGGCGATTCCAGCGGTGATTGCCTATAACCGTTTTGCCAGCTCGGTCGATCGCTTGTCGGTGCGCTACGAAAGCTTTATGGAAGAGTTCACCAACATCTTGCAAAGAAAAAGCTAAGCCATGTCACGCAACCGTAAACGCCGCATGATGAATCAAATCAACGTCGTGCCTTACATAGACGTGACATTGGTGTTGCTAGTCATCTTTATGGTGACCGCCCCCATGACCAATCCTGGCGTGGTGGACCTGCCCAAAGTAGGGCAGAGCCTTAAGCAATCTCAAGTCCCGCCTTTGGTATTAACCGTTAAGCAGAACAATCAAATTGAATTAGACAATCAAGCCATGGCGCGTGATCAATTGTTGAGCAAGGTAAGGCAAGCGTTAACGGCATCGCCTGAACGGGCCGTGGTGATTGCCGCCGATAAGAACGTCAAATACGATGACGTGATTGCGGTGATGGATCTGCTCAAGCAAAACCAGGTGGATAAGGTTGGCCTGTTGTTGTCGCCAGCCCAATAACTTGCGCAGCGCATCATGATGATTAGGGCCTATGAAAAAGACGTGTCTTGGCAAGCCGGTGTTTGGGCAATAGGCGTCCACTTGCTGTTGTTGGCGGCCTTGCTTTTATCGTTCAATTGGAAAGCGACCCCACTCATGCTGAATGTGGCGGAAGTTGAATTGTGGGACAGTCTGCCTCAACCTTCGCCGCCATTGCCAATGGCACCGCCAGTACAAACGCCACCGCCCGCCGTGGTCAAAGAAGCCCCGCCACCCCCGCCAGAAAAAGTCGAAGCGCCAGCCCCTAAAGCCCCCGAAGTTGACATTGCTCTGGAAAAAAAACGCAAAGAGCTGGAGCAGAAAAAAGCCGCCGAGCAATTGAAAAAAGAGCTGGCCCTAGCGCAAAAAAAACAATTGGCTGCCTTGCAAGCGGAAGCGCGTAAAGAAGAAATGCAAAACAGCGACAAGTTGTTAAAAGAAAACAAAGCCAATGAGACTTTGAAAAAACTGCAACAAGAAGCCTTAGCCGAAGAGCGCGCCGCGACTGAGCAAGCGGTCGCAGGC
>CAJBBQ010000234.1 GCA_903951385.1 uncultured Pseudomonadota bacterium | reverse complement strand
TGCGGCCGCTTGGCTTCAACCATGGGCGCGATTAAAATTGAAAGTCGCGGCGGCCAAAACCACAAACCCAGCCGCGCGGACATTGAAGCCATCTACACCCAAGCATTGGTTAACGAAACCAAATTGGACGAAGCTTAAATTAGATTTGAACCAGCCAGACTAACTAGTCAGGCCAACCACAGGAGACGCATCATGAACAAAACCAAACTCATAGGCATCACGCTATTAAGCTTAATCTTAGGCGCCTGCGCCAGCTCCAATTCCGGCGGCGTTTACTCGCGCGAAGAAGCGCGCAAAGTGCAAACCGTGCGCATGGGCGTGGTGGAAAGCGTGCGCTCAGTGAAATTAGAAGGCACCAAAACACCAATAGGCACGGTGGCGGGTGCAGCGGTCGGCGGCGTGGCCGGCAACAGCATAGGCAAGGGTGACGACAACATCATAGGTGCCGTCATAGGCGCCGTGGTTGGCGGCTTAGCCGGTGCTGCCATAGAAGAAGGCATCACCCGTAAAGACGCCTTTGAAATCACCGTGAAACTGGATAACGGCAGTTTAATTGCCATCGTTCAAGAAGCCGACGAACAATTTAAAGCCGGCGACAAAGTGCGTTTGATTGATAGCGGCGGCGCCACACGCGTTTCGCATTAAGCCAAATGACCTAAAAAAATCCTGTCAATAAACCGTCACATTTCTGTCACGAGTTCTTAATCTATAAGCATTAAAGTCTCCCCAATTCAAAAGGAGACTTTAATGTTAGCCAAACAAAGAATACGCCCGTTAAGCCATAGCGAAAACGCTAAGCACATCGATTTAGCGGTGCCCAATCAACGTCGCCTAAGCATCAGCCTAGCGCGCACCCAAGTGGAAATAGAAGAAGCCCAACGCTTACGCTACAAAGTGTTTGCCGAGGAAATGGGCGCGCAACTATTGGGCACTGGCGGCTTAGACGTGGACGGCTTTGATCAATATTGCGACCACTTAATCGTGCGCGACAGCGACACCAATCAAGTCATCGGCACTTACCGTATTTTAAGTCCATCCGCGGCCAACGAAGCCGGCGGTTACTATTCAGCCGGCGAATTCGATTTAAGCCGACTCAGCCACTTGTTTGACCGCACCGTCGAAGTCGGCCGTGCCTGCGTGCACCAAAACTACCGTAACGGCGGCACCATCACCATGCTGTGGGCTGGCTTAGCCAAGTACATGCAAATCCACAATTACGAATACATGATAGGTTGCGGCAGCGTCAGCATGTATGACGGCGGCCATGCAGCGGCCAGCTTGTACACCAAACTGGCGGACGATTACTTATCGCCATTGGAATACCGCGTGTTCCCTCGCAACCCTTTGCTTAACCCGGCCTTGCGCACCGACATGCAAGTGGCTTGCCCACCGTTAATCAAGGGTTATTTACGCTTGGGTGCTTACATTTGTGGTGAACCAGCATGGGATCCCTATTTCAACACAGCCGATATGCTGGTAATGTTACCGCTATCTAAAATCAACCCAAGATACGCAGCGCACTTTTTGAAATAAGTAGTTTGCTTTTGACCAGTAGCGCGCTATCAAGCCACCATTTGCCCATCACTCAAGAAGCGACCACTCGCCGCCTTACTCGCTATTACCGACTGACCCGCATCGCCCTACACACCTTAAGCGGTGTGGCGATGGCGGCCATGGTCATGCCGCTATCCAGCAAAAATGGGTGTTTGGCCATCATCTTGTGGTGGAGTAAAACGCTGTTGCGCATTTTAAACGTGCAAGTAAAGGTCTACGGGCAAACCCCGCCCACTTACGCCAGCGCCCGCAACAACTTATTGGTGGCCAACCACATTTCCTGGCTGGACATCCACGCCATCAACAGCTTATTGCCGGTGCGTTTTATCGCCAAATCCGACATAAAATCATGGCCGGTGTTTGGCTATTTGGCTAAAAAAAGTCAGGTCTTATTTATCGAACGCGGCAAACGCCAACATGCCACACGCATCGTTGACCTGACCACGCAAAGTTTAAAAGCCGGCGACAACGTTTGCTTGTTTCCTGAAGGGACCACCACCGACGGCACTTGCATTGCCCCCTTTAAAGGCAGCGTGATGCAATCGGCCTTGCAAGCCAAATCGACGGTTTGGCCCATCGCCATCCGATACTCACGCGCGGACGGCAGCATCAATACCGAGGTAGCCTATGCCGGCGACACCACGCTAGTGGAATCCATCCTAAGTGTCGTAGGGTTACAGCAAGCTATCTTAGAGTTGCATTTTCTGCCGCCTATTTTATTTGGGCAGGAAGCAGCGCAGCAGCATCGCCGCGATTTGACTCAGCACATACAGCAGCTGATTACGAAGAAATTAAAGCTTTAAGCGTTTAGGGTTGTCACGCGGATCGGACGGCACCTGGCTGATCGCCTTAGTCTGCAAGTTCATGGCCGTCAGCTGTCCGCCCCACAAACAGCCGGTATCCAGCGCATAAACGTCACCTTGTTGTTGCAAGCCCAGCGCCGACCAATGGCCAAAAATCACTTGAGTGCCTTGTGTGGCTCGATTTTTTAGGGAAAACCATGGTCTATACGGCGCCGGCACATCCGCCAACTCGCCCTTAAACTGAAATTCCATTTCACCCTCTAAGCTGCAAACGCGTAAACGGGTCAAGGCATTGGTGATCACGCGCAAGCG
>CAJBBQ010000233.1 GCA_903951385.1 uncultured Pseudomonadota bacterium | reverse complement strand
TGAAAAATTATTTGTCATAAAACTTTCAAACTATAATGACAAAATAAACAATAATACTGTTTATTCCGTTTTGGAATAAACGCTGGCCATCCCCTAAGGCACCTTTATCAAATGCACGCCCCACTAGACAAATCTTTATTAGCCGCCATCGACTTAGGCTCGAATAGCTTTAGGCTAGAAATTGGCCAAGTGAACAGCGGCTTTATCCAACGCGTGGAATACCTAAAGGAACCGGTGCGTCAAGGCGGCGATTTAGACGAAGACCGCAACCTAACCATGGAAGCCATTGAGCGCGGCGTGCGCTGCTTAGCACGCTTTGGCGAACGCATACAGGGCTTCGCCCCTAGCCAGGTCAGAGCGGTCGCTACGCAAACCTTACGCGAAGCCAATAACCGTGATGTGTTTCTAAAAATGGCGAAAAAGGCACTGGGCTTTGACGTGGAAGTGATCTCCGGGGTGGAAGAGGCCCGCTTAATCTACCAAGGCGTCAGTCGCTTTCTACCGCAATCGAATGAACGCCGTTTGGTTATAGACATAGGCGGTCGCTCCACCGAATTTATTCTGGGTCAGGGCTTTAATGCGCAGCACACCGCTTCCTTGCACGTGGGCTCGGTGGCTTGGTCTTTAAAGCATTTTGCTAACGGCGAATACACCGAAAATGCCTTCACCCGCGCCGAGATTGCTGCCGAATCCATCTTTGATACGCTGGGCGTTAACTACCACCAAAAACACTGGGACGTCGCTTACGGCGCATCCGGCACGGTGGGTGCGATTGCCGATGTGCTTGAACAATACGGCAGGCCCGCCGACACCATCAGCAAGGAAGGCCTGTTATGGTTGCGCGAGGAATTACTGCGCGCCAAACACACCGATAAATTGCGTTTGCTTGGATTAAAAGAAGAACGCAAAGCGGTGATTGCCGGTGGCTTGTCCATCATGCTAGGGGTGTTTGACTTTTTAAACATAGAAACCATGAACGTCGCCAAAGGCGCGCTCAGGCATGGCTTGATGTACGACATGTTAGCCCAAGACACCACCATGCTAGACATGAGAAATGCCTCCGTCTTGCACTTGATGCATAAGTTTGCCGTGGACGAACAGCATGCCAAAACCGTCGCACTGGTGGCAGAAAAATTATTTGAAAAGATTAGCGCCGACACCCAATTTGCTGCAGGCGAACAAGCCGCCCATGCACGTAAACTGCAATGGGCTAGCCTGCTTCACGAAATGGGCTGCATGGTATCGCCAATAGACGCGCATTTACACGGCGCCTACATATTGGATCACGCTGAACCGGCGGGCTTTTCTCAGAACGAGTTGCACCGCTTAAGCTTATTGGTCTTAGGTTACCGAGGCAAACTCAAACGCCTGGAAGCCGATTTCTCGGATAGGATATTTGTCATGCAGCTGGCTTGTTTGCGCTTGGCCGTCATTTTATGCCACGCCAGACAAATGCCCAATTTGCGCGGTTTGCAACTGAGCGCCCAACACAACAGCATCACATTGAGCTTAGCTGCGAGCTGGGCAGAAAAATACCCGCAGTCCTATTATTTATTGGACGAGGAAACCGTGGCTTGGCAGAAGACCAATTGGGCCTTCTCGCTAAGTCTAGCCTAATCAAGTTGTAATAAAAAATTCATTTGCGAGCACGGATAAACAATATAAACTGTTTATACCGTTTAATTAGGATTAAAAAATGTCAAAAAATACGCCAAAACCAGTTGTTACCCCTAGCGCAGCAGCTAAACCAAGCACCACAGCAACGGCTAGCAAAAAACCCGTCGCAGCTAAAGCCGTGGTCTCCAAACCAGCAGTTTCCAAACCAATCGCCGTGAAAAAAGTGGCTGCGACAAAAACACCGGTAGTGAAAGCCCCTAAAGCGCCAAAATTGAAAATGGAGCGCGACAGCTTCACCATGCCAAAAACCGAATACGCGCAGTTTGC
>CAJBBQ010000232.1 GCA_903951385.1 uncultured Pseudomonadota bacterium | reverse complement strand
TGGTCAGCTAAACAACACAGTAATAGTCATGAATGAACACACAAAGATAAGTTGACATGGATTATTAAATTTATTTGTTAACTATGCAAGTTTTAATGAACTTTTTATGAATCAGGCCAACTTTTTCCTGCAAGGCCGCTAGGTTGCCCTGGTTGTCTATGACCTCGTCTGCGCCTTCTAGACGCCGGGCTCGGCTCACTTGCGCCTGCATGACGGCTTGCACGCTGGCGGCGGTGCTGCCGTTGCGTTGCATGGCGCGCTCAATTTGCAAGGCCTCGGGGCAATCTATGACCAGGACTGTATCCGCTATTTTTTGGTAGCGCGTGCTTTCAAAATAGAGCGGAATCACCAAAATTTGGTAGGCGGCGGCACTGTTTTTAGCGTTGTCTTTAAGCTGTTGCAAAGCCGCTTGGTAAATAGCCGGGTGCAGCAAGCTTTCTAATTTTAGGCGCTGCTCGGGATGGGCAAATACCTGAGCGGCTAATTTTGCTCTATCCAAGCTGCCATCGGCTAGCAAAAAGTCCGCGCCAAACAGCAACTGAATTTGCCCTAACAAGGCTTGGCCTTTGGCCGTTAATTGATGGGCGATGGCATCGACGTCGACCACCGGTACGCCTAGGGCGGCAAATTGCTTGGCCGCTTCGCTTTTGCCCGATCCTATGCCACCTGTTAACACCACCACTTGCATGGCTTAGCCCAGATAAAGCCGCGTGAGTTGCGGTCCGAAAAATAAGGCAGCCAGACCAGCGATGGCTAAGAACGGGCCAAATGGCATGGCGCTATTGCGCCCACGTTGGCCGCTTAATATCAGTGCGATACCAACAACGGCGCCCAATAAGGATGACAACAACAGAATGGCCGGTAGCATTTGCCAGCCATACCAAGCGCCCAATGCGGCCAGTAATTTAAAATCGCCGTAACCCATGCCTTCTTTGCCGGTGCAAAGTTTAAATAGCCAATAGATGGACCAAAGCAGCAAATAACCTGCCATCGCACCGATTACGGCGCTATGAAGATCGCTAAAGCCGGGGTTTAAATTAAACAGCAAGCCTAGCCACAGTAGCGGCAGAGTCAAACTGTCAGGCAGCAATTGCGTATCGAAATCAATGAAAGTCAGCGCAATTAAGCCTAAGCATAAAAGCCAGGCAAAGAAAGTCACGCTGCTGTAGCCAAATTGCCAACTGACTAAAGCCATCAATGCGGCCGATAACAACTCCACCAAGGGGTAACGCGGGCTGATTGTATTCGCACAATGGCGGCAGCGCCCTTTTAATAGTAAGTAACTGAGCAGGGGGATGTTGTCGCCTGCGCCTATAGTCTGTTGGCAATGTGGGCAGGATGAGCGTGGGCGAATCAAATTGTATGGCGTGGCTACTTGGGCTGTTTGGCCTTGCATGGCTAGGCAATCGGCTTGCCAATCGCGCTCCATCATTTTTGGCAAACGGTAAATCAGCACATTTAAAAAGCTGCCAAATAGCAAACCAAGTAACAGGCTCAAACCTATAAATAAGTTGCTGTTTTGTTGCAGGGATAGCGAGATATCAGCAAACACGGCTGGCATGAACATCCTTAAGGTAAGCTAAAAACAAGGGCTGATTTGGCTGCAAGATGAAACAGCCTGCATCATCGCATTATCGCTGCTTTGTGGCAACACTGGGCTAGCCAAGCTGGCCGCCGCAATGGCGCGTGCAGGCCACATAAAAATCCAGTCAGCCTCTTGAAAGCAGGAAAAACGGCCGCATAAACAGCAATGAAATTGCAAGTGCTCACGGTATAATAATGCAACAGTTAAGTAGGAATAAACATGACAGATAAACAGCAACAAAACAGCATCGCGGTGTCTTCAGCCGAATTGCATAGGCCGGAGTGGGACGAGCCTATTATTTGTCGCGTCGAAGTGGATTTGCCGGCCTGGTTAGCGCAGTTAACTGGCGGTCGTGATTGGGAAGTGTATTCCGAAGAGGAAGAAGAGAATTGCGTTAGTTTTGCGTTAAGGCAAGGCTCTAAACTCAGCCCTAAGCTAGCGGAAGTGACCTTGTACCATAATGGTTATGCCATTGTGGACGTGGACGGCCGCTTTTTGTTTGACGGCTCCTTAACCTCGGGCGCCAATGAATGCGCGCATTTAAGCTATTACCACGCTGACAGTGGTGAAAAAATCACCCTCAATTAAGCCTTGGTAGGCCAGAGCTAACTAATGGTTTCTGGCTATGGCGAAGTCGGCCAAGGCTAACAAGGCTTGCTTGTAAGGCGAATCAGCAAAGTGCGCTAAACAATCGCAAGCAGCTTGGGCTTCTGCGCTGGCCAATTGCACCACGTACGCCTGCGCGCCCGTTCGTTTTACTGCACTCAATACCGTGTCTAAATCCGCCAGGCCGCCCTGTTCTATGGCCAGTTTGATGGCAGCGCTTTCCTCGGCATTGCCATGGCGCATGGCGTACAACAACGGTAAGGTAGGCTTGCCTTCACTTAAGTCGTCCCCTATGTTCTTGCCTATTTCTTGCGCGTCGCCGCTTAAATCCAAGACGTCGTCTATTAATTGAAAGGCCGTGCCTATGTGCATGCCGTATTGGCCCAGGGCTAGTTCATCGCTGGCGCTAGCATGGCTGATGATGGCGCCAAGTTGAGCCGAGGCTTCAAATAACTTAGCGGTTTTGAAGCGAATCACTTGCAGGTAATCGGCATCGGTCAGATCGGCGTTGTGCACGTTCAATAATTGCAATACCTCGCCCTCGGCTATGGTATTGGTGGCATGACTTAATATTTCCATGACGCGCATATTTTGCACTGCCACCATCATTTGAAACGCGCGCGAGTAGACGAAATCGCCTACCAGCACGCTGGCTGGGTTGCCGAATACTGCGTTGGCGGTGTGCTTGCCACGGCGTTTGGATGATTCGTCTACCACGTCGTCGTGCAGCAAGGTGGCGGTATGAATGAATTCCACCACGGCAGCCAGTTGGTGGTGTTCGGCTTTGACTTTGCCGAATAAGCCGGCGGCCAATAATACCAACATAGGGCGTAAGCGTTTGCCGCCACTGTTAATAATGTAATGCGCGACTTGGTTGACCAGCGTCACCTCGGAATGCAGCGCATGCTCAATTACGCCATACACCGCCTCGATGTCGCTTGCTATGCAAGCTTGTATAGAGGCTAAGGCGGGATTTTTTGTAAGATCTGGCTGGGCGGTAGTCATGCGTAAGTATTGAGCTGAGTAGGCTTTAAAATTAAGCCCGCATTTTAACACAGGCCTAATTGGTTTTATGCCTGCGCTAAAGAACTTATCGATTAAAATAGGCGCCGCAAAAGCCGCTGAATCTTTTTTAGATTAGCGTGCGATTAGGATTTGCTTTGCTACATTATTTGCGTATAATGCCGAGTTCTTCAGAAAGCGTAATTTAAGGCTCAATCATGTATGCAGTAATTAAAACTGGTGGTAAACAATATCGCGTCAATGCAGGCGAGCGATTAAAAGTTGAAAAATTAGAAGTTGAAGTTGGCGGTACGGTTACGCTGGATCAAATTTTAATGGTTTCAGACGGCACGACAACAACCATAGGTTCACCTATTATTAATGGTGCAACGGTTACAGCTACGGTGCTTGCGCACGGTCGTGGTGACAAGGTGATGATTTTTAAATTCCGTCGTCGTAAACATTATCGTAAAACACAAGGCCACCGCCAAAGTTTTACAGAGATTCAAATTGGTGAAATTTTAGCTGCAGGCCAAGCCGCTGCTAAACCAGCCAAAGCTAAAGCAGCTAAAGCAGCTGCATAATTGACGCAATCAATAAGACTTAAGGATTAATCATGGCACACAAAAAAGCAGGCGGTAGTTCACGTAACGGTCGCGATTCTCACTCCCAACGACTAGGTGTTAAAGCCTTCGGTGAAACAGTTGTGACAGCAGGCAGCATCATCGTGCGTCAGCGCGGTACAAAAATGCACGCTGGTGAAAACGTAGGCATGGGTAAAGACCATACTTTGTACGCTAAAGCGGCAGGTAAAGTGTCTTTTGCAGTTAAAGGCGCATTAAAACGCCACACTGTAAGCATTATTGTTGCTGCTTAAGTTAAAGTAGCAATGGTCAAAGCCTCATCGTTTGATGGGGCTTTTTTATTTGGTAAACTGTGGTTATGAAATTTATAGACGAAGCGACGATTAAAATATACGCCGGCGATGGTGGCAACGGCGTGGCGACTTTCCGTAGGGAAAAGTACGAGCCGCTTGGTGGCCCCAGTGGCGGGGACGGCGGCCGTGGTGGCTCCATCTCCATGGAAGCCGACCGTAACATCAATACCTTAGTCGACTACCGCTATTCGCGTGTGTTTCGTGCCCAGCGCGGCGAAAACGGCCGCAGTGCCGAGTGTTACGGTGCCAAGGGCGAAGAGATGCTCTTACGTGTGCCAGTAGGCACGGTCATCTCCGATAAAGCCAGTGGGCAAATGCTAGTGGACTTAAGCGAGCACGGACAACGGGCGCAAATGGCCGCAGGCGGTAAAGGTGGATTGGGTAACGTGCATTTTAAATCCAGCTTAAACCGGGCGCCACGCCAATGCACCAAGGGCGACCCCGGCGAAGAAATAGAACTCTATTTAGAATTGAAAGTGTTGGCCGATGTCGGTTTGTTAGGCATGCCCAATGCCGGCAAGTCCACTTATATACGGTCGGTGTCGGCCGCTAAACCCAAGGTGGCCGATTACCCATTCACTACCTTGCACCCTAATTTGGGGGTAGTGCGGGTGGATGCCGAGCGCAGTTTTGTGATTGCCGATATTCCCGGCATCATAGAGGGTGCGGCCGAAGGCGCGGGCCTAGGCCATCAATTTTTGCGCCATTTGCAACGCACCTCCTTGTTGCTGCATTTGGTCGACATAGCGCCGTTTGATGAGGCGGTGGACCCGGTGCATGAAGCCAAGGCCATAGTCGAGGAGCTGAGGAAATACGACCAAGCACTGTATGAAAAGCCACGTTGGTTGGTGCTTAATAAGCTGGACATGGTGCAAGATGCCGATCAGGTGGTGAAGCAATTTGTTAAAGATTACGGCTGGAAAGGCCCAGTGTTTGCTATTTCCGCCATCAGTGGAGCCGGTTGCAAGGAATTAACCTACGCTATCATGGCGCACATAGAAGAAGCCAAACGTGCGGCATTGGAAGCGGAGGCGACGGCAGGTGAATTTAAAGAAACCGGCCTGATTAATGAAACGATGGCCACGAATAAGGTAAGTGTAAAAGACCAATAACATGACGACGCTGGAATTTAAATCGCTGCTAGTGGATGCCAAAGTGATCGTGGTTAAGGTCGGATCTAGCCTGGTCACTAACGATGGCAATGGCCTAGATAAATTGGCGATTGCCGCCTGGGCCACGCAAATAGCCAATCTGGTGGCACAAGGCAAACAAGTCATATTGGTTTCCAGTGGCGCCGTGGCAGAAGGCATGCAGCGTTTAGGTTGGAAAAAACGCCCAACAGCCGTCAATGAATTGCAAGCTGCGGCGGCGGTGGGGCAAATGGGCTTGGTGCAAATGTACGAATCTTGTTTTAGTCAGCACCAATTGCACACTGCGCAATTGCTGTTAACCCACGACGATTTAGCCGACAGAAAACGCTACCTGAATGCGCGTAGCACCTTGCGCACTTTGTTGGATTTAAAAGTCATCCCTATCATCAACGAAAACGACACCGTGGTTACCGATGAGATTCGATTTGGTGACAACGATACCCTGGGATCCTTGGTGGCAAATTTAATAGAAGCCGATGCCCTGGTGATTTTGACCGATCAACGTGGCTTGTATTCCGCCGATCCTAGGCAGGATAAACAAGCGCGCTTTATTGATCATGCGCTAGCTGGGGATTCGGCATTAGAAAAAATGGCCGGCGGCGCCGGCAGCAGCGTCGGTACCGGCGGTATGCTAACTAAAGTGTTGGCAGCCAAACGTGCCTCACGCAGTGGCGCCCACACGATTATCGCATCCGGTCGCGAGGTTGATGTGCTGGTGCGTTTGGCCGCAGGCGAGCGCATAGGCACGCATTTGCAAACCACGGAGATGAAAACCACCGCCCGAAAACAGTGGTTAGCCGATCATCTGCAGTTGCGCGGTAAATTAAGCTTGGATGCCGGCGCCATTAAGGTGCTGAAATTAGAAGGCAAAAGCCTCTTGGCCATTGGCGTCACCGCGGTAGAAGGGCATTTTGAGCGCGGTGAAGTGGTGGCCTGTTGCGACGCCGAGGGCAATGAAATTGCCCGTGGTTTGGTGAATTATTCGTCGGCAGAAGCCTTGCGCATCATGCGTCAACCCAGTGCCGACATCGAAAAAATATTAGGCTATGTAGAGGCGTCCGAGCTCATTCATAGGGATAATTTAGTGTTAATGTAGTTTTAGCAAGCCGCATGCCGCTTAATTAAGTGTGGCTAAAAAGAAGGAATAACAATGAAAAAACAAGCATTAGTCGCCATCATTATGGGATCCGATAGCGATTGGCCTATTATGAAAGCCGCTGCGCAAATGTTGGCTGATTTTGATATCGCCTACACCGCGCAAGTGGTTTCTGCCCATCGCACGCCGGATTTAATGTTTAGCTTTGCTGAAACAGCGGCCAAAAAAGGCTACCAAGTGATTATTGCTGGTGCCGGCGGCGCTGCCCATTTGCCTGGCATGGTGGCGGCTAAAACCACCTTGCCGGTGTTGGGTGTGCCCGTTCCATCAAAGCATCTGCAAGGTCAAGATTCCTTGTTGTCTATCGTGCAAATGCCTAAAGGTATCCCAGTCGCCACCTTTGCCATAGGCGAAGCCGGTGCCGCCAATGCCGGTTTGTTTGCAGCTTCAATTTTGGCTAACCAGGATGCCGCATTGGCGCAAAAGTTAGCCGATTTTAGGGCCAAGCAAAGCGACAAAGTGCAGCTCATGGTATTGAGTGATCAACCGCAATAGTCTGGCCCCTTTACTAAACTTTTATTGTTTTACACTATGAACGCAAATACTTTAGAGCAAGACACCGTTATTCTGCCGCCGGCCATGTTGGGTATGCTAGGCGGCGGCCAATTGGGCCGTTTCTTTGTCATCGCCGCCCATGAGATGGGTTATAAAGTGACCGTGCTTGATCCAGACAGCAACAGTCCGGCTGGAAAAATTGCCGATGTGCACATATGCGCGGCTTTTGATGATCAAGCGGCTTTATTGAAGCTGGCTAGCAGTTGTGCTGCCATCACCACTGAGTTTGAAAATGTGCCAGCGGAATCTTTGTCCCTATTGGCTGACATCAAGCCTGTGCGCCCCAGTGCGTACAGCGTGGCGATAGCGCAGCACCGCGTCAGCGAAAAGAATTTTCTTAAGCAAGCCGGCTTGCCGGTTGCGCCTTTTGTTGTTATCAACCAGGCCGAAGACCTGCCTGCCGACGGCGATGCGATGTATCCAGCCATCTTAAAAGTGGCGCGTTTTGGCTACGACGGTAAAGGCCAAGCGCGTGTCAGCAATCAGCACGAGGCCTTGGCCGCGTTCAATGCGTTTGAGCATGAAGAGTGCGTGTTAGAGAAAATGCTTAAATTGGATTACGAGGTATCGGTGGTTTTGGCGCGCGATGCGCATGGTAACGTGGCCAGCTTTCCTACTTCAGAAAATAGCCATTTAAACGGCATATTGGATGTGTCTATTGCGCCAGCACGCGGCAGCGATGCCATCAGTCACCAAGCGCAAAAGTTAGCCAGCATGGTGGCGGAGAAGCTCGACTACACCGGGGTATTGGGGGTGGAGTTTTTTGTTTGCGACGGCGAGTTGTTGGTTAACGAGATGGCGCCACGCCCACACAATTCAGGGCATTACACGATAGATGCGTGCATAACGAATCAGTTTGAACAGCAAGTGCGCGTCCTAACCGGCTTGCCTTTAGGCAGCGCTAAGCAGCACAGTTCGGCGGTCATGGTGAATTTGTTAGGCGACATATGGCCGTCGGCTGACGAGGCGCCGGCCTGGT
>CAJBBQ010000231.1 GCA_903951385.1 uncultured Pseudomonadota bacterium | reverse complement strand
GCCGGGTCGTAACCGGCTTTTTTCATGTAGCGCATGCCGTATAAATCCGATTCGCTTTCCGCATCGCGGCCGTATTTGGTGCTAACCAATTGCGCGCCTACTTGCGCACCACCGACGATTAAATTGGCGTAGTCGCTATTTTGCGCGCCTATGCCTACCGCTATCATGGCGCCTTGCAAGAGTATGCCGCGTTCCATGTCTTTAGCGCCATGCCTAGCGGCGGCATGCACCATCTCATGGCCCATAACGGCAGCCAATTCGGCCTCACTGTTTAATTCGTAGAGCAGGCCGCGGTTGAATGCAATTTTACCGCCAGGCATGGCCCATGCGTTAGGGGTGGAGTCGTTGATGATGCTAAATTCATAAGGCAATTTGCGGTCGGATACGGCAGCCAATTTATTGCCCACGCTTTGCACGTAGGCGGTTAATTCTGCGTCCAAGGTGTAATCGCCGCCTTGTGCTTGCCTCGTGGGGCCGTAATTTTTTTTGCCTATGGCAATTTCTTGCGATTCCGAGACGAGTTGCAGTTCCCTTTTTTTGGTCACCGGGTTGGTGCCGCAGCCTGGCGACATCAAGCCCAGCGCAATGACTAGGCTTAGCAATGCTTTTTTAGTGGCAGGCTTGAGCAGATGGCGTTTTAACATGGGGCATTCCTTGTTGGGCTAGCTAGGCTTGATAGAGGCCATGCTGTGCAATGTAATCGAGCACGCAGTCTGGCGTTAAATAGCGTGCCGACTGACGGGTTTTTAATTGTTCACGAATCGCGCTAGAGGAAATCGTCAGGGGCGTAATGGCTTGCATGGTAATCAAGCCAGCCGTCGCACTTTGCAAATCCATGGCGTTTTCCGTGTAGTGGTCTTGTAAAAAAGTCACCAGCTCTGGATCTAAGGCCGTCGATACTTCACTGTCTGGCCTGGCTACTAGCGCTATGTGGCATAGCCGTATGATCTCTTGCCACTGATGCCAACGGTTAAATTGTTTAAAGGCGTCGCTGCCTATGAATAAGACCAAACTGTCTTGCTCGCCCAGTTCGCTGCGCAAACTGCGCAAGGTGTCTAGCGTGTAGGATGGGCCAGTTCGCTTCAGTTCGCGATCATCTAATTGAAAATCAGGGTTGTTGGCGATGGCGAGTTGCACCATGGCGCAGCGGTCTATGGCTGAAGCGCTGGGCTGGCTTTTGAGTGGTGGCACGGCGGCCGGGATGAATTTGACGGTGTCCAATGCCAGAGCTTGTGCCAGCTCTTGCGCCATGCCTAAGTGGCCAAAATGGATGGGATCAAACGTCCCGCCTAGCAAGCCTATGCGGGCCATTTATGCTCGAACTTGACCGTCGCCCAACACGATGTACTTGAGTGAGGTCAAGCCTTCCAAGCCGACTGGGCCGCGTGCATGCAATTTGTCGGTGGAGATGCCTATCTCCGCGCCTAAACCGTATTCAAAGCCATCGGCAAAACGGGTCGATGCATTGACCATGACGCTGCTGGAATCCACTTCGCGTAAGAAGCGCCGGGCTTTGCTGTAATTTTCCGTGACGATGGCTTCGGTGTGCTGCGACGAGTGCTGGTTAATGTGCACTATGGCCTCGTCTAAGCCGCTGACCACTTTGCAGGAAATAATCGCCGCTAAATACTCGGTGTAAAAATC
>CAJBBQ010000230.1 GCA_903951385.1 uncultured Pseudomonadota bacterium | reverse complement strand
TACCCTGGGGTCACCAGTGTCAGCCGCTTTATAGACATGCACGACATAGGCGACGCCTTAATACGTGCTGGCTTCTCGGCGCCGGTGCTGGATGTAGAGCGCTACACCTTAACCTACGATGACATCAAAAGTCTGATGCGCGATTTAAAAAACATAGGCGCGCACAATGCCACCGATGGCCGTGCACGCGGCCTGCTGGGTAGGGGCTTTTTAGCTAAACTCGCTGCCGGCTACGAGGCCTACCGTGTGGCCGGTAAATTACCCGCCACATACGAGGTGGTGTATGGCCATGCCTGGCGTGCCGAAGACAAGCTTGTGCTGGCCGATGGCGTCGCACCTATTGCCTTCCGAACCAGGACTAAATAAGCCTCATGCACGCGGCGTATTTTCTTGTGGGCACCGATACCGATGTGGGTAAAACTTACGTTAGCTGCGCCTTGCTGCGGCATTTTGTGTCGCAGGGCTACCAATCGGTAGGCATGAAGCCGTTGGCATCGGGCTGCCAGATGGACGCCCAGTTAGGCTTGGTGAATGCCGATGCGCAAGCCTTGCTGGCAGCGGGTAATCGCCAAGTTGACATGGATGCGCTCAATCCCTACCGTTTTTTACCGGCGATCGCCCCGCACATCGCGGCCCGACAAGCGGGTGTGGAAATAGACCTGCAAGTTATTTTAAGGGCCTACACATCTTTAGCGAATGAGTCTGAGGTGCTAGTGGTTGAGGGTGCAGGGGGCTTTTTAACGCCCATCAATGCGCAGCAAAGTTTGGCCGATCTAGCCCAGCAATTGGCCATACCGATTATATTAGTGGTGGGCATGCGCTTAGGCTGCATCAACCACGCCTTGTTGACGGTGGAAGCCATACAAGCGCGCGGTTTGCGCTTGGCTGGTTGGGTGGCCAATAGCCTAGCGCCCAACATGGCGCATTTTGCAGAAAACCTCAGCAGCTTGCAGCAAGCCATAGATGCGCCTTGTCTAAGCGTCGTGCCGTGGCAGGGTGAGGCGCAGTTTAACCTGACCTGCTAAGCCGGCTTCAAGGCTGAATTTCGGCCGCTTCCAAGACTAATTGATAGCTTTGTGCCTCTTGCAAACTGGCCACTTTTTGCCCAAGCGCCATTTGGCTTTTAGCCCCAGCCGCTAAGCCAGTTCGCAGGATTAAGGGCGCACTGCGGCTGATGACGCGCCCAGTTTTCAGGTCGTATCTGATGACTTTAAATTGGACTTTCTGGATGCTTAAGGCGCTGTTGTTTTGCAAGACGGCATATAAATTCCCTGCGCGATCGACCTCTATCCTGGTTTGCAGGTATTTTGCCGGGTTACGCGGCAAATCCAATTTAGCCAAGCGAGCGCCCGCTTGCTGGCCTATCTCGGACTTAGAGTCGGCTGCGATTTGGTAATGTTGCATGGCCAAGGCGGTGTCGCCACGGCCTTCGGCCAGCTGACCCAATAAATTGTAAGCTGGCGCAGTCGGCAGCAGTTCATTAGCGCGTTTCAAATAGGCCTCGGCTTCGGCTTTTCTGCCCAAGCTAAATAACACGATGCCGCTTTGCACGTGAGGTTTAAAGTAATCGGGCTGCATGTTGATGGCCTTGCCATACAAGGCTAAGGCGGCTTCCGGTTTTTTTTGCAGCAAGGCCATGTCGGCTAAAAATTCTTGAAATTTGGCTTCGCGTGGTTCGCCAGCTATGGCTTGATTAATCAGTTGTTTGGCTTTTTCTAAATCCTTGTTGGCCAGGGCTTTAACCGCCTCGTCGTAAGCTTTGTAGGCCGCTTGGGTGGATTTGAGTTTGCTGACTTTTTGCGCGTAAACGTCCTTGCCCATGTCGCCTCCGGCACCCAATTGCATCAAGGTGCTCTTGTTAGCGGACACGCGTTGTGCGGAGGGCGGATGGCTGGCAAATAAACCGTCTATAAAGTTGCTCTTATGCTCGGCGCTTAAACGGACAAAGGTTTCTTGTAAGGTAACGGCGGCCGCCGGGTCGTAACCGGCTTTTTTCATGTAGCGCATGCCGTATAAATCCGATTCGCTTTCCGCATCGCGGCCGTATTTGGTGCTAACCAATTGCGCGCCTACTTGCGCACCACCGACGATTAAATTGGCGTAGTCGCTATTT
>CAJBBQ010000229.1 GCA_903951385.1 uncultured Pseudomonadota bacterium | reverse complement strand
TGCGTAGGGTGCAAGGGTCTTGCACAAATACCCGCTGCGGCAGGGGTTTGAGCGTTAGCTTAGACCAGTCGCAGTTGGCTAAAAAGGCGCTGATATCTTGCACTTGGTGGCCAGATAAGTAATCGGCCAAGCCGGCGCCACAGCCGCTGGCAACGGTCAAGATTGGCGCACCACTGGCAAAGCTAGCACGATTGCGTGCCAGCAAGGCATCGGATTCTGCCACGTCACCCATTTGTCTGGCGATGCTGCCGCAACAAGTTTGCTGGGCCGGCACTTGCACATCAAAACCCAAGGCGTTTAATACATGGATGCTCGCAGCTAAGGTGTCGCTATCGAGCGCCTGACTGGCACAGCCTAAAAATAAACTGACTTCACCTTGTTTGTTGGCGGCAAGGCTAGGGTAGGTGGTTTGCCAGTTCACCGGTTTTTTGAGTTTGGGTAACAACTTGGTGGCGCCTATGCCAGCGCTCAACTTATCCAAGCCCAATTGTTGGGTCAGTCTGAGCAGCCTGACTGCGCCATTCATTAATTTTCTTGAGCGAATAAAAGGCCGAGCCAATGCCGTGAGGCGACTTTTTTTCGGGACAAACAGCGCCCTAGCACTGTCAATTAAGGAACCATAAGCCACGTTGTTTGGGCAGGCGCTTTCGCAACTGCGGCAACTCAAACACAAATCCATGTGCGCTTTAAAGCGCTCGTTATTGGGCAGGATGTCTTGGGCCACGGCACGCATCAGTTGTATGCGCCCCCTAGGTGAATCAGCCTCGGAGCCGGTTTTTTTGTAGGTGGGGCAATGCGGTAAACACAGGCCACAAGCCACGCAACGCTCAGCTTCTTGGATTAAATTGGGGATGGATAAACTCATGGTCTCATTATAAACCTAGCCTAGGCCGTATTAGGCGCAGGGCCAGACAAAATTGCTTATGGCTATAAAAAACCCGCCGGATTAGGGCGGGTTAATGGTTGTACTAAAGTTGTCGCGCTAGGCGATCCCTTATTTCGTGGTGGCTGGCGCTTCCACTTTTGGCGGTTCGGATTTAATCACCGGTTTGCCTTTAAGGAAATTCATCGCTTGGGCAAATTGCAAGTCTTCTTTGCTGGCCGGCTCGATTGGGGCCGATGCTTCAGCAAATTTTTTCTCATTCAATTTTGCTTTGGCTGCGGCAGCCGCGGCACTGTTGTCCGGTTTGGCTGAGCCGCTAGGCGCGTCTTTAGGGTTGGACAGATGACGAGACAAATCCGCTTCGTGAATGTTGTTGGATTGGTCGGTGCCGTCTTCAACGTAGTAGTCCGGCTCTATGCCTTTGGCTTGGATGGAGCGACCTTTGGGTGTGAAATAACGCGCGGTGGTTAATTTAATGGCCGCACCGTTATTCATAGGCATGATGGTTTGCACTGAGCCTTTACCAAAGCTGCGCACGCCAATTAAGGTGGCGCGTTTGTGGTCTTGCAATGCGCCCGCCACGATTTCTGAGGCCGAAGCAGAACCGGCATTGATCAAAACGACCATGGGCACGGTTTTTAAATCGGCTGGAATGTCGCGCATGTAATCGTTGGCGGCCCCACCTCTAGCGTAATTCTCTGGGTTGACCGTGAGGTTCATCTTAGAATCCGGTGCACGGCCTTCGGTATAAACCACCAAGGTGTCTTTCGGTAAGAAAGCTGCAGACACGCCGACTGCCCCGTTTAACAAGCCACCTGGGTCATTGCGCAAATCCAACACAAAGCCTTTAAACGGGCCCTTGTTTTCAGCGTGCATGGCATTAATGGCTTTAGCCAAATCTTCGCCTGTGTGTTCTTGGAATTGCGTCACGCGTGCATAGGCGTAACCTGGTTCAGTTAGTTTGTATTTCACGCTTTTGTTTTTAATAATGGCGCGCACCAAAGTCACTAAGAGAGGTTTCGCCTCATTTTTGCGTAAGATGGTGAGGGTAATAGGGGTATCGGGTTTGCCGCGCATGATTTTCACTGCGTCGTTTAAGGTCATGCCTTTTACCAATTTCTCATCCAATTTCATGATGAGGTCGCCGCTCTTAATGCCGGCTGCGTAAGCAGGCGAATCTTCAATAGGCGAGATCACTTTCACTAAGCCGTCTTCCATGCCCACTTCTATGCCTAGGCCACCAAACTCACCTTGTGTGGCGGCTTGCATGTCTTTAAAGGCATCCACGTCCATGTAAGTCGAGTGCGGATCCAAACCTGTCAGCATGCCGCTGATGGCTTCTGAGATCAGTTTTTTGTCTTCTACCGGTTCCACGTAGTCGCTCTTAATTTTGCCAAACACCTCAGCAAAAGCACGCAAGTCCTCGATGGGCAATTGCGGTTTGACCATTTTTTCTGCTACGGCAGAATAGGTCAAACTCAGCATTAGGCCAACGATGAGGCCGGCGAAAACC
>CAJBBQ010000228.1 GCA_903951385.1 uncultured Pseudomonadota bacterium | reverse complement strand
GGATTTTGCCGTGCAATCCTTAAGTGGCGATGACGCACTTTGGTTGCCGACGGTATGCCAAATACGCCCGCCGTATTTCATGCAGGCATTGCGTCAGTGGTTGTTGCAAAATAAGGTGACATTGATGGAGCGCACCGAGTTAAAACCGCTTAAACAATGCGCGGCCTTAAACACATGGGAAACCGTCAACGGCGAGACCCTAACAGCCGATCAATTTGTCGTGACTTCGGGTGCGTGGAGCTTTGAATTGCTCAAGGAAACCAGCGCCAAGCTCAACATCAAACCCATGCGTGGTCAGATCTTATTGTACAAGCCCGAGCACAATCTCAAGCAGGTGGTTTACCGGGAAGGCTTTTACATGATCCCGCGGCGGGATGGGTATTTGCTGGCTGGCAGCACCTTGGAAGACGTCGGTTTCGAGGCCGCCGTCACGCGTGAAGTGCGCGATGAAATTCGCGCTAAAGCAGAAGCCATTATGCCGGCCTTAAAAGGTATGCCCATCATCAAGCACTGGAGCGGTCTGCGGCCTGGCACCCCAGAGAATTTACCCACCATAGGCGCTCATCCCACTATACAAAACTTGTATTTAAACACCGGGCATTTTCGCTACGGTTTAACCATGGCGCCTGCCAGTGCCGCTTTAATCAGCGCCTTAATGTTGGGTGAAACACCGGCGCTGGACGCCAGCCCTTATGCATGTTTGCAATGATAAAAATAGACTGAGGATAAACGCATGGCCACTTGTGTAATGATGCAAAACCCCACTAACGGATTAATCCGTAGGGGCTATTTTGGCTTCAGTTGGACCTACTTATTTTTTGGTTGGTTTGTGCCGTTAATACGCGGCGAATTAGGGGTGGCAGCCTTGCACTTCTTCTTCACCTTGATTACCTGTGGTTTGTGGCAAATCGTTTTTGCTTTTTTATACAACAAGCAATACATGCGCCGCATGCTGGAAAAAGGCTACGTGCTCAAAGACAGGCCGGACGTGATGGCCAATGCCAGAATAGCCTTGGATGTTGCTGATTTAGGCTAGCCTGCCTGCCATAGCCCAGACTGACCGCCGCTTTTTTCCAGCAATTTAATCTCACTTATGATCATGCCGCGGTCGGCGGCCTTGCACATGTCATAGACCGTTAATAAGGCTACGCTGACGGCGCAAAGCGCTTCCATTTCTACCCCGGTTGGGCCTGTGGTTTCAGAACTCACCGTGCAGACCACGGCCTGCTGTTTATCGACTATGTCAAACGTCACCGATACTTTCGTTAAGGCT
This sequence comes from uncultured Pseudomonadota bacterium, assembly GCA_903951385.1. Lineage (GTDB taxonomy): Bacteria > Pseudomonadota > Gammaproteobacteria > Burkholderiales > Methylophilaceae > Methylotenera > Methylotenera hypolimnetica. The sequence goes on along the minus strand of CAJBBQ010000228.1, from coordinate 2,480 downwards.
ATCGGGTGGCATAAAGGAATCAAATCGGCGGTGCGTTTAGCGCCTTGAATAGCGGCAATGCGGGCAATGCCGAGCACGTCGCCTTTTTTGGCATCACCCTGTTTAATTAACTGCAAGGTGCTGGCTTGCATGCTGATACGGCCCGTCGCCACGGCGATTCTTTTTGTGTGGGCTTTGCTGCCGACGTCCACCATATGCGCTTGGCCACTTTGATCAAAATGGGTGAGTGCGTCAGCACCGCTGTCTTGTTTGCTCATGGCTTGTTTCCGCGTTGGTTTATTTTTATGATGGCAGCTGAACTCGCCGCTTAAAGTAGTTATCATGATAACAATGAAATTAAAGATTAGTCTAATTGCATTTACCTTGGCCACCACGCTGCTGGTCGGTGTCACTTGGGCAAACAATTTGCCCGACCTGGGTGACGTGTCGCAAACCGTGTTAACGCCTTTGCAAGAGCAAGCGATTGCCGAACAAATTTTACGGGAAGTGGCAGTCAGCGATGAGGTGGTGCAAGACATCGAAGTCACCGCTTACTTGCAGGCTTTGGGCATGCGTCTGGTGTCCGGTAGCCCAGATAACCAACTTAAATTCAATTTCTTTGTCGTGCAAGACAATTCCATTAATGCCTTTGCCATGCCAGGTGGCGTGGTGGGCGTGCACACCGGTTTGATTTTAGCCTCTAACAGCGAATCGGAATTGGCCAGCGTCTTGGGCCATGAAATTGGCCACGTCACGCAGCACCATCTGGCCCGCATGTTGGCCGCGCAAAAAGGCGATACTTTTAAGAACATTGCCGGCATGGCCTTGGCTATTTTGGTGGCGCGAGCCAACCCACAATTGGCCAGTGGTGCATTGACCACCGCGTCCGCGGTGGGCGTGCAAAGTCAGTTGGATTACACCAGGGAGCACGAGCGTGAAGCCGACCGCATTGGCCTGCAAATATTGGACAGCGGCGGCTTTGATGTGCGCGCCATGCCGGCATTTTTTACCACCTTGCAACGCGGGACGCGTTTTGCCGAAGGCGGTGCGCCTAGCTTTTTGCGCACCCACCCTTTAACCAGTGATCGTATTGCCGATGTCGATAATCGTGTGGCATTGATGCCTTACCGGCAAGTGCCGAACAACTTGGATTTTCAGTTGGTGCGGGCCAAATTACTGGCCAATAAAGAGGTGCCGGAAACCATGATAGCGGTGTTTGAGCAAAACATACGTGAGCGCCGCTACAGCAATGAAGCAGTAGAACATTATGGTTTGGCGGTGGCCTACATGCGAAAAGGCGCGCAAAAAGACTATTTGGCCAAGGCGGAACAAGAAATTTTATGGTTAAAGAAAAATGCTGCGCCGCATGCCATGATAGAAAATTTAAGTGCGCGCTGGCAGGTAGCCAACAACAACCCAAAATTGGCGGCCAGCCAATACGCAGCGGCCTTGAAATTGTATCCAGATAACCGCGCCTTGATTTATGGTTACACCGAGCATTTTTTAGCCATTAAGCAGCCTGAGCTGGCGATTAAGCTTATCAAAGAGAAACAAGGGCTCTATCCTTACGATACCTATATGTACGAGTTGTTGGCCAAGGCTTACGCCATGCAAAATAAAAATTTACTCAGTCACCAAGCGCAGGGCGAGGCGTATTTTAGACAATACGATTTGGCGCGTGCGATTGAGCAAATGGACATTGCCAGCAAAGCCCAGGATGGCGATTTTTATCAGGCCTCGATTGTGGAAGCCCGCTTAAAAGAACTGCGTCGCATGCAAGGTGAGGCGAAGAAAAAGTAAGTTGCGCTGCGTATGTTCTGCTATTGCGCCGGCAAATTAATAAATTTAATTTATCGATATCATTTGAACGATGTATTAGATTTATTATTAAAGCCCTATATAATTCATCCCACGCAATCAAATTGCATTACGTTTTTTCGTGTTTAACCCATTTTAAAAAGGAAAATTATTATGTCATTAGTTAATACAGCCATTAAACCATTCAAAGCACAGGCCTACCATAACGGTAAATTTGTTGAAGTGACTGAAGCCAGCCTAAAAGGCAAATGGTCTGCGGTGGTATTTTACCCAGCGGATTTCACATTTGTTTGCCCAACTGAATTGGGTGATTTGGCAGATAACTACGCCACATTCCAAAAAATGGGCGTGGAAATTTACGCGGTTTCAACCGACACGCACTTTACTCACAAAGCTTGGCACGATGCGTCTGACACCATCAAAAAAATTCAATACCCTATGATAGGTGACCCAACTGGCAGCATCACACGCAACTTTGAAGTGATGATAGAAGAAGAAGGTTTGGCATTACGCGGTACTTTCTTAATCAACCCAGAAGGCGTGATCAAAGCCATGGAAGTAAACGATCTAGGCATAGGCCGTTCTGCTGCGGATTTAATCCGTAAAGCGCAAGCCGCGCAATACGTGGCTAGCCTTCCAGGTGAAGTGTGCCCAGCATCATGGGCACCAGGCAGCGAAACATT
>CAJBBQ010000227.1 GCA_903951385.1 uncultured Pseudomonadota bacterium | reverse complement strand
TTGCTGATTACCTGGTTGGCTGCGCGCAATATGCGCACCGTGGAGCGGTAGTTTTGTTCCAATTTAATGACTTTTAGCTTGCTGAAGTCATCGGTGAGTTGGCGTAAATTTTCCACATCGGCACCGCGCCACCCATAGATGGCTTGGTCGTCGTCGCCCACGGCAGTGAATTGGCCACGCAAGCCGGTGAGCATTTTGACCAATTTGTATTGGCAGGCATTGGTGTCTTGGTATTCGTCGATGAGCAAATACTGCAATTTTCGCTGCCATTTATTCAGGGCACTTTCATGCAATTGAAAGAGCTCAACAGGCAGCTTGATTAAATCGTCGAAATCCACCGCTTGGTAAGCTTTAAGGGTTTGTTGATAAAGTTGGTAGACTTTAGCGGCTGCCACAGTGAGGTCTTCATCGGCTTGCGCTTTCGCTTGATCGGCATTGAGGAAGGCATTTTTCCATGCCGAAATTTGCCATTGGGTTTTGCGAATTATTTGCTTGTCTGTGGTGGCCAATATGTCCGCGACAATTTTGTAGCTGTCTGAGGAATCCAGTATGGAAAACTGCGGTTTGTAACCCAATAGGGCGGCTTCGGCACGCAGCATTTGCAGGCCTAGTGAATGGAAGGTGGCTATGGTTAGGCCTTTGGTGCTTTTGCCTTGCATTAATTTGCCCACCCGATCTTGCATTTCCCGTGCGGCTTTATTAGTGAAAGTGATGGCCGCAATTTCTTTAGGCGAATAACCGGCCTCGTCGATCAAATAACTGATTTTTTGCGTGATGACTCGTGTCTTGCCGCTGCCAGCACCCGCCAGAACCAACAAGGGGCCATCTAGGTATTTGACCGCTTCGCGTTGGGGAGAATTAAGGCTGTTTAACATGCGCTAGTGAGTGATAGGAGTTGGGGTAATCGAGCAGGCTGGGATTTTAGCGTTTACCGGTTTAACTAGCTACTTAAACTTGTGTCTGCCTGTGCTTTGCGTAAAGCGTGCCATAATCCAGGTTTAATTATCAAGCACAGGAATGAGCATGCGATCGACTAAGGCCAGCGCCGCCATAGATAGGCTTAAGCGCCGCAGTGACAACCCGCTTTATTCCATGAGCATGAGCAGCACCGGCCTGTTTAGCTTGCAGTTAGGCGACGGCTTGGGTAACAGCACGCGCTTATGTGAGCCCATGGCCATGGACGAATTTGTTGCGTGGGTGAATGGCTACGGCCCGCAAATAGTCAAGCGCGTGAGCAAATTAGACGTGGCGTTTAGTAAGCAACTGCAGAAAAAAACCACTTAGCTTGGGGCTGCTGCGTTCTCGTCTGAGCCATGGTCTGTAGCATTTTCTGGCAACACTAGGTTTGCTTGCGTCATCAAGGCGCGACTATTAGGCGTTTCTAAGCTAATGCGGCCTATGGCGCCACTGCGGTAATCGGTTAAAAAAGCCACTGCCGTTTTTTCCGTGTCCCATAAACCGTCATGGCGCTTGTAAGAACGGCGTTTGGCTATGGCTTCCAATAAATCCACACCGTCCATCTTGCTCACATCCAGCATGGCGCCATTGTGTTTCATGGTATCCAATTTGTAGCGCGCATTTAGCAGGGCGGGGTAGGTTTTAAGCAAGTTGTCGGCCAAAAATAGCGCTACGTCTTCGTCTATGACGGCGTTGCGGCCTATGGCGTGACTGGCGGCCAGCATGTAGCCATCGGATTCGTATTGTATCTTGGGCCACATCATGCCTGGCGTGTCGGTGATGCTCATGGTTTCAGATAAATCAAAACGCTGCTGACTTTTGGTGACAGCCGGTTCGTCGCCCACCTTGGCCACGCGTCGATTCAGTAGGGCGTTCATTAAAGTCGACTTGCCCACATTGGGGATGCCCATGATCAGCATACGTAAGGGTTTTAAGTGCGTGCCGCGGTGCGGCGTGAGGGCAAGGCAGTGCTTGGGAATTTTATTAGCGTCGCCGGGCTTTTTGCAAGACAGCGCGACTGCTTTGGTGTTGGGTTGGCTGTTGAAATAATTAAGCCAAGCTTGGGTGGCCACGGGGTCGGCCAGGTCGGCTTTATTGAGAATTTTGAGTTGCGGGCGCTGACGGAATAAACGCATTTCATCTATCATGGGGTTGTGGCTGGCAGCAGGCACGCGGGCATCCAACACCTCGATCACGATGTCGGTGAACTCCATCGTTTCTTCGGCTTTTTTGCGCGCTTGGGTCATGTGCCCTGGGTACCACTGAATCGCCATCTATGTCATCCTTCTTCCATGCTTGCTTTGTTAAAGCGCCTCGTCTTGTTTAGATTTTTTGAGGCATTGTATTGCTGTGTCCGCGCATTTTAACATTGCCTAGGATAATTCCTCTTTTTATCTGCGAGCCGGCAGTTTGTTCGGATTTTGCCTTAAAATAGCGGCATGACCATGCCAGCAGAAATTCGCCCCAATCAATCCATAGACCTGCTTAAAGCCTTGCACATCCTCACGCGTGACGGCAAGTTAAACCAAGACAGTAGACGCAAACTTAAGCAGGTTTACCATTTGGTGAACTTCATCGAGCCCTTGTTTAACGAGGCGCTGTTGCGCAATGAGCAGCCTGTTATTGTTGACCATGGGGCAGGCAAGTCTTATTTGGGTTTTATCTTGTATGACTTGTTATTAAAGCAGCATGCGGCTGGCCAAGTGATAGGCATAGAAAGCCGACCTGAGTTGGTGGCGCAATCGAAAGCATTGGCGGCAGAGTTGCAATTTGCGCGCATGGACTTTCAGCATTTAACGGTAGCCGAATCCATCATTTCGCCCAGCTTGCCGGCTAAAGTGGACATGGTGACCGCTTTGCATGCATGCAACACGGCGACCGACGATGCCATTCGCTTTGGCTTAAGCAAGCAAGCCAGTTACATGGTATTGGTGCCATGTTGTCAGGCGGAGGTGGCGGAAGCCCTGCGTCTGCGTAAAAACGAAAGTTTTTCACTAACCCCATTAAGTGAAATTTGGCGCCACCCCATACACACCCGTGAATTTGGTAGCCAACTGACCAATGTCTTACGCTGTCTGCAGTTAGAGGCGGCCGGATACCAAGTTACCGTCACCGAGTTGGTGGGCTGGGAGCACTCCATGAAAAATGAGTTAAACGTCGCCAAATACACC
>CAJBBQ010000226.1 GCA_903951385.1 uncultured Pseudomonadota bacterium | reverse complement strand
GCATTCCACTCACTTAACCTTGGTTGAGGCCAAAGGTTAAGTGGGTCGTTCGGACTGCCGCCAATACTTAATGGAATCAAGTGGTCCTCCTCATAATGCGTGGGGTTGGTATCGACATAGCCATACTCGATGATTTGTGTCTTCTTTAGCTTGTTCGTGTAATAAGCCGGCGGTCTTACTGTCTTGGTGTAGCCTTTGACGCAGACTGTGTTCTGGATATTTTGCTGTGTGATAGTTGGGTCAATCGCGCCTGGTGTTAACTTCGCATCGGGCAGGTCGCCAGCAAAAGCTACTTGCACCGCAAGTATTAGGCCGAGCAGGGTGATTTTTGGTAGGATATTATTCATAATCTGTTGGTTGCTCGAAATGACTCCTACTTTGTCTTAGTTCTTACTTGCCGTCAATGGATCGGGATGCAGAACTAGGTTAGCTGAACGTGAATGGCTCTAAGTAACCGGTCAATTTGAGAGTTTATTAGGCAGCTTCGGGCCAAAAGCAGTTATACGTAAATTAAAGCTGGTCGGCAGCAATGGGGGACAAAGCAGACATTCAGTTACTCAATTAATCCTTGATGAATTCTAGGTTTTGAATGATGCACCATTGTGTATAACAAAGGTAGCACTAATATAGTAAGCAAAGTAGAAGACAACACGCCTCCAATAACAACAGTAGCTAATGGCCGTTGCACTTCTGCACCCACACCAGTAGCTATTGCCATAGGAATAAAACCAAATGAAGCTACCAAAGCTGTAATCAATATAGGACGCAATCTTGTCAGGGCACCTCGAAATACCGCCTCATTTAGCGCATAACCCTCTGAGCGCAGATTGTTAATGAAAGTAATCATCACTAAGCCGTTTAGCACGGCGACACCCGATAGTGCAATAAAACCTACGCCTGCAGAAATTGATAATGGAATACCAGCAATCCAAAGTGCAGTAACCCCGCCAGTTAAGGCAAACGGAATTCCACTAAAAACAATAAGGCCGTCTTTGAAGTTACCAAATACTGCATAAAGCAGCATAAGTACAATCACTAAAGCCAATGGAATCACTATTTTTAAGCGGTCTGAGGCAGATTGCAATTGCTTAAAAGTACCGCCCCATTCCAGCCAATTTCCAGCGGGTATTTTGACATCTTTTGCAATACTTGTCTTCGCCTCTGCAACAAATGAACCTATATCACGGTTACGCACATTGGCAGTAACGACCACATTACGTTTGCCATTGGCACGACTAAACTGGTTTGCACCTTGCAGAACTTCTAAGGTTGCAAGTTCGTTTAGTCGCATATAGGTAGCAGTTTCATTTACATTTAGCTTGATTGGCAAACGTTCTAAGATTGCCGTGTCCAATCGCTGTGCTTCTTCTAAGCGCACAACAATATCAAAACGCCTATCACCATCATATACTGCACCTGCATGCATACCATTCATGGCAATACTTACAGCTGTTTGAATATCTTCCATATTGACACCTAAACGTGCAATTTTCTCTCGGTCAATATTCACAGTTAACACAGGTAAGCCTGCAGTTTGCTCTTTTTTTACGTCAGCACTTCCTGAAGTTTTTTCAAGTACCTCAGCAATTTTTGCAGCTGTATCAGCCATTACATCTAAATCATCGCCAAACACTTTGACAGCTACATCACTGCGCACCCCAGAGATGAGTTCATTAAAACGCATTTGTATTGGTTGGGTAAATTCATAATTATTACCTGGCACTTTTGATACTGCTGATTGTATTTGAGCAATAAGTGCATTTTTACTCAAACTTGCATCTGGCCACTCAGCTCTTGGCTTTAAAATGATAAAAGTATCCGCCACACTTGGTGGCATAGGGTCAGTAGCGATTTCTGCAGTACCTAGTTTTGCATATACTCTATCAACTTGTGGGAACGCTTTAATAGTTTTTTCTAGCTCTTGCTGCATGCCGACCGCTTGGTTTAAGCTAGTACCTGGAATACGCAAAGCATGAAGTGCAATATCACCTTCGTCTAAACTAGGCACAAACTCACTGCCCATGCGTGTCAGCAACAAACTGCTTAACACTACAATGGTTGCAGCTAACATCAATACCACCGCTTTGTTGTTTAGTGTCCAATCTAGTATTGGTGCATATATTTTATTTACCCAATGCATGACTTTATTTTCTTTTTCTTCCACGCGACCAGTCACTAAAAGTGCAATTGCTGCAGGAATAAAAGTAACAGAAATAATCATCGCAGCGATTAATGCAATGACTACAGTAAATGCCATTGGGTAGAACATTTTGCCTTCTACCCCTGTAAGGGTAAAAATAGGCAAATAGACTGCCATAATAATCAGCTGACCATAAATGAGGGGTCGCCTTGCCTCACGGGCTGCATAAAAAACTTCTGCGAACCTCTCTTTTCTAGTTAAATTTCTACCCAATTCACTTTGTGTGTGAGCTAAGCGTCGCATCGCGTTTTCAACAATCACAACTGCGCCATCAATAATAATCCCAAAATCAAGCGCACCTAAACTCATTAGATTGGCGCTGATTTTATATGTCACCATGCCAGTAAATGTCATCAACATAGCTAACGGAATCACACACATGGTGATAAGTGCAGCGCGAATATTGCCCAAAAATATAAACAAAATCGCAATAACTAGCAGTGCGCCTTCAATCAGGTTCTTTTTAACAGTGTTAATAGCTTTATCAATCAAAATAGTACGGTCATAGACTGTATTAGCGACAATACCTGGTGGTAGTGTTTTATTCACTTCAGCTAATCTACTAGCAACCTCTTGAGAAACTTCACGACTATTTTCGCCAATCAACATAAATACCGTACCTAACACCACCTCTTCACCATTCATGGTAGCAGCACCTGTACGCAAATCACTGGCAATGGATACAGTTGCTACATCCTGAACTCTAATTGGTGTGCCATTACGAATATCTAAAACTACGTTTGATAGCGCATTTAAAGCAATTGATTGATTTTTACTGTTGACTGTTATTTGTCCCGGTACACGTATTAAATACTGCTCACCTAACTTTTCAATATAGCCTGCGCCTTGATTGTTAGTGTTTTTCTCTAAGGCATTTAAGATGTCACTCATCGTTAGCCCATAACTGACTAAAGCATCTAAATTGGGTGATACTTGAAATTGTTTACTATACCCTCCGACAGTATTTATTTCTGTCACCCCTGGCACATTGCGTAATTGTGGTTTAATAATCCAATCTTGCACTTCACGTAAATCCATTGCGGTATATGGGGTTCCATCTGGTTTTAATGCGCCTGGTTTGGCTGAAACTATCCACATAAAAATTTCACCTAAGCCTGTGGCGGTCGGTCCCATTTCGGATAGGATTCCAGCAGGCAGTTTTTCTTTTACTTGTGCAATACGTTCTGCAACGAGTTGCCGCGCAAAATAAATATCTGTGCCTTCTTTAAACACGACCGTGACTTGGGACAAGCCATAGCGCGAAATAGAACGTGTTTCTTCTAAATTTGGAAGACCTGCCATCGATGTTTCTATCGGGTAGGTAATTCGCTGCTCGGTTTCCAGAGGCGAATAGCCAGGTGCAACTGAGTTAATTTGTACTTGCACATTGGTAATATCGGGTACTGCGTCAATAGGTAAGTGTTGATAACTAACGATGCCCAGTATTGCTACACCCAAGCTGATGAGCATTACCAACCACCGTTGATCAATTGCAAATGAAATCAGTTTTTCAAAAAAACCATTAGCTTCATTTGCTGTGTTTTTAATTTTAGTGGTCATGTGTGGCTCCCGCTTTTCCAAGCTCAGCTTTAACGACGAAACTATTCCCTGCAGCGTATTGTTCACCATTATTTAAGCCAGTTAATACTTCTACATATTTGTTGTCTCGGCGTCCAAGCTCTACTGGTCGCGCTTCAAAATATTCACCATATCGCCCAAAAACCACATCACCATAGTGCAAGCTTTGTATGGCCTCAACAGATACAGCCAATGGTACATTCACTTCATTTGCCACCAAATCAATATTGACCGGCAAACCAACTAACCAACTTCTTTTTGGATTTGGTAACACCACACGAGCAACCGCCGTGCGGCTTTGTGCATTGACCAGTGGTGCTATATAGGTGATTACACCTGTCTCAGTTTGTGCAAATGCTGTTGCGGCTACAGTGACTTGTTGACCTGTTTTAACAACTCCCAAATCTTTTGTTGGTACGCTAATTTCTGCCCATACGGTATTTAAATCTGCAATTTCAAATAAGATTTGTGACATATCGACTACTTGTCCAACGGATATTTGCTTACGCGTAACCACGCCTGATATGGGTGCTGTCAGTGTATAACGCGTACCGCTACCACTACCAATTCCCATACCTAACAATATCTGTCTTTGGCGGGACACTTCAATTTGTGCCAATTCCAATTCATTTTTGGCTGCTAAATAATCTTGTTCAGCTGATATTTTTTCTCGCCATAAACTTTCTTCACGTGCAAATGTAGTTTTAGCTAAACTCAATCGTTGCTGTGCAGCGGCTAAATCACCACGATTTTCTGCTACGCCTGTACTTGAAATCACCGCTAATGTTTGACCCTTTTTGACCGTACCACCCACATTTGCCGCAACGCTTTCTACTATCCCACCCAAGCGCGGCAGAACTTGCACAGCTTTGTCCGCATTTAAAGTAATTTCGCCAATCAATCTTAAGTTAGTTTGAATATTAGCGGGGCCAGCCGTTAATACCTCTAAGGCATTATGTTTAAGCTGCTCATTCGTAAGCGTCACTCTTGCCTCAACTTGGTCATAGCTAAACGTATGCGCTTTACCTTCATAACTTGCATCAATTTTTACTTTGAAAGAGTGAGGTTCGACAACAGTAGTATTTGATGTTAAGTAATTATTTTCTGGTATGAGATTGAATAATTCTGTATCACGGCCTAACCGTTTCAGAGTTAATTTAATTAAAGAATCTTTTGGTACTAATAATTTGTTGTTTAAATATGTATAAAGTCTGAATTGTGGTGGCTGATTTTGCTCAAAAATCGTCACTTCTATAGCGTATTCACCGTCGGTAAATAACTTACCACCATGCGGCCCTTTCACGCTTTCCTTAACCATGGCAGGATGATTATGGCCTTGTTCACTGAGCGTATCTTTTGCTGTAGAAGAGGCTAAATGATCTTTTTCATGGTTATGTTCTGCCTCACCATGTGCAGGTCGCTTTTTCATAGCATCACCGACAGATGCATTTGCTTCTTCCGCATGCTCACCATGCCCATGTTCATCCATGGCAGGCTTTTCTATTTTTAATATTAATCCTGCAGCTATAATTCCTAACAATATAATTGCAATAATTAACCACATTTGTTTATTAAGTTTCATGGTGTTTCCTTTAAGTTTGTACGGCCTAATATTCTTTGAATATCTGCCTCAGCAAGGTGAGCCATAGTTAGAGTTTGGATAAACTGCATTTTGGCTTGGAATAAAGTGCGTTGTGCATCAAGCACTTCTAAAAAACTAAACTTTCCATATTCGAATCCTTTGCGCGCAGCCTCATATGCACTTTGCGCGCCTTGCAAAATATCTTGTTTATACATATTGGACGCTTCTACTTGTAATTGTCTGCGACTGTAAGCGTCTTTTAATTCAGTTTGTAATTGATTTTCGAGAGCTGTCTTTTCATCTATGGATTGATATTCACGCGCTTTTGCACTTAGTAAGTTACCCTGATTTTTGTCAAAAACGGGGATTGGAATAGATAAACCAATCATCGCTTGGGTAATACCGCCGAGTTCTTCATTGCGCTGTGCTCCTAAGCTAACGGTCACATCTGGTGTTTGTTTTGATAATTCAATATTACTTATGGCTTGCTTTTCCTGAATAGCCAAAGCTGCTTTTTTAAGGCGAGGTGAGTCTGCTAGTTGCGCCATTAATTCACTTTGCTTCGGTAACTCTTTCAGGTTTTCTAGTTCACCTACCACTACATAATCAGTCTGACCTTCACTTTTTGCCCACAAACTGGCTAAACGCTGTTTGGATATAGCTAGTTGTTGATTCGAGTTTGCAAGATCAATTTTTAAACTTGCTTCAGCAACTTTAGCTTTGGTTTCTTCTACTGGAGAAATCTTGCCTGCTAATACGCGCTTAGTGGTCGTATCCTTGGTAGTGGTAGCAATTTCTAGTAATTCTTGCGCCAGTTTCTGTGCTTGTTGAGCTGCTAGTACCTGATAAAAGGCTGCATAAGTCTTAGCGCTGATTTCAGCTTGCGCAATATGAATATCGACTTCTGCAATATCGAAAGCTGCACCAGCGGCAACCATACGTTTGTCACGTTTGTCAGCAGTTTCTAACTGCTGACTGATGGCAATTGTAGTGACACGATTTTGACTACGTAAATCTTGTACTTGACCAGACAAGGTAGGATTTGGACGAGAAGCAGCCTGTAACTGTTGACCGCTTTCAATTTCCCGACCTCGCATCGCAACAGCAAGATCAGGGTTGGCTTGTAAAGTTAAGACTGTAGCTTCACTAAGGTCGACTGTTATAGTTTCAGCTCTTACAGCTAAATTTTGTAAGCCTAGAAATGTGAATAAGATCCACATAGCGTAAATGGGCTTGATCATAGGAACTCCTAATTAACTCAAGTTGGTTAAAAAAACCAAGTTTAAAAAACGACTAGATGAGAAAATTAACGAGGAGGTGCGCGCGTGGCAGGAAGTCTTTTTCTAAGACGTTGATAAGATAATAAACTTAATTGAGGATATACGACTAAAGTAGGTCGCAATAAAATGAAAAAGCATAGGCAAAGTACAAGCAACGGCAACAGATCAAACAACAAAGCAGAATCAATATCTTGTTTTATTGCAGATGATACTGTGACTATGTGTGCAGCATGTGGATAGTCAGTGATTTTATTTGAATGATTATCAAAATATTCTTCATGTTCTGCACCTACGTGAAAACCAGCTTCATGAGGTGAATGATTTGCATCTAGATGGGCATGGATAAATGGCTGTAATACTTGCAAAATTGCAAAGAAAATTGCCAGTAACAAGGTAATCCATTTGGTTTTGTTCAACGCCATAAGACTAATTTACCAAACTTGACTTGATAATACAAATGCTTACTAGTAATTTTTGTGAATAATGCTGGCGTTTTTAGCTTCAGACCATGTATATGCCAACTTCTGCTTTGGTGATGTTTCAGTCATACGTTTCTAGTCAGCGAACTTCCGCAATGGGTCGTTTTTTGCCATTCGACTTGCAAAATTACTTGATCCAAAGCTGACTTTCAAAAAATAAAAATCAAGATTAGTTTATGAAACTTAACTGCTTTATAGATTACTTCCACTTTGTGCCAAAGCCTGCTGCCCAGCCTTAATCTTCTGACGGGCTTTTTCAGCCTTGATGGCTTTCTGGGTGCTCTTAACTTGATTTTTCATGCCTTGGATTCTCGCCTGATCTGGCGTTAAAGGCTTTTTAGGTTTGATGGATGTTTCTGCAAATTCGTAATAGCGCATG
>CAJBBQ010000225.1 GCA_903951385.1 uncultured Pseudomonadota bacterium | reverse complement strand
CGCCGTATTTGTAGCGCACACCGGTTAGGCTCAAAGCGTTGACCAACACTTCGCTGACGCGGGCGGACCAATTGCTGCCGGTCTCCTCACTGGTCTCGCCAGTGGCGGTTATATCGGCTAGGGTTTCCGTCATGGCCAATGCCGGCTCGGCAGCCAAGCATGGACTGCTAAGCAAGGCTAGGCATAAACACAGCGCGTAGGGATGGGGTTTTTTTATCTTCACGGTGTCCATTATAGCATTAGCCCTTGAAATCCACTATTCTTAATCTATCGCTATGTTTTATATGGCTATTTTTTACTAAAAAATGGCCAATTTAGGCGGTGCTGCTTAGCTTAAATAATTAGTTTGCAGCGTGTTGCAGGCTCAAGTCGTGGGATAATGCTGGTCTTTATGTTTACGCCTAAATGACCAGCCAAAGTCCAGCATGTCCACCCCTACTATAGCTCAAGTTTTTGCCAAGGACGGCCTGCTGGCGAAGCACGTAGCCGGCTTCAGTGAGCGCACCCAGCAGTTGGAGATGGCTTTGGCTATTGCCGATGCCATAGAAAACAGCAGCCAGTTAGTGGCCGAGGCCGGCACCGGCACCGGTAAAACCTTTGCCTACTTGGTCCCGGCTTTACTCAGTGGTGGCAAGGTCATCATTTCCACCGGCACCAAAAACTTACAAGACCAATTGTTCAGCCGTGATTTGCCCAATGTGCGGGACGCATTGAAAGTGCCGGTCACGGTGGCCATGTTGAAAGGCCGGGCCAATTACGTCTGCCATTACCATTTAGCGCGTGCCGCCCAAGAGGGCCGCTTTGCCTCGCGTGACGATGCCAAGTATTTGCATGTCATCCAAACCTTTGCGGAAAACAGCAAAAGCGGCGATAAAAGCGAACTCAACAGCGTGCCAGAAAACGCCATGATTTGGTCTAGCGTCACCTCCACGCGCGACAACTGCCTGGGCGGCGATTGCCCAAATTACAAAGAATGCTTTGTCATGGAAGCGCGTAAACAAGCTTTGGCGGCCGACGTGGTGGTGGTCAATCACCATTTGTTTTTTGCCGACGTGATGTTGCGCGACGAAGGCGTGGCCGAGTTATTGCCCACGGCCAATACCGTCATATTCGATGAAGCCCATCAGTTGCCTGATGTGGCCGGCTTGTTTTTTGGTGAGGACGTCTCCACCGGCCAAATTTCAGAATTGGCGCACGATTGCACGGCGGCGTATTTGAGTTTAGCCAAAGATTGCCAAGCGCTAGGTCAGGCGATTCCACTGTTAGAAAAAGCCGCGAAAGATTTTCGCTTGGTGTTTGCCTACGAAGGCTCGCGCTTGCCAGTGGAAAAAGCCATGGCCATCAAAGGTTTTGATGCCGCCTTAAAACACCTTTTAGAACAATTGCAAGCCCTCGCCCAAGTGCTGGAAACACAAGCGGCACGCGATCCTTTATTGGAAAAATGCTGGCAACGCAGTCTAGCCCTAGGCGATTTATTTGACCGTTGGCAATCGGCCGCCAACCAAAATTTAGTGCGTTGGGTAGAGGTGTTCAGTCACACCGTGCAATTGCATGCCACGCCGCTCAGTGTCGCCGAGGGGTTTGGTAAGCAGCTTAATGCGCAGCCAAGGGCTT
>CAJBBQ010000224.1 GCA_903951385.1 uncultured Pseudomonadota bacterium | reverse complement strand
TCTGGCCAAGGCTTGCTTAATGGCCGGATTGCGGGCGCTTAATAGCGGCAAGACATCGTGCCGAATAAAGTTGCGCTCGTATTGGGTATTGCTGTTGCTTTCATCTTCACACCAACTTAAGCCATGCTGCTTGACATAGGTTTCCAGACTGCTGCGCGGGACATTCAATAGCGGCCTTAATAAGCGCCTACGCTCATCGGCTGCGGCCATGCTGGCCAAGCCCTTGAGGCCAGCGCCGCGAAACAACTGCAGCAATAAGGTTTCAGCTTGATCGTCTTGGTGGTGCGCACTGAGCACAAAATCCGCCTGCAGCGCATTATTAAATAAGGCATCGTAGCGCAACTGCCGGGCTTGGCCTTCTAAGCCTAATTTATTTTGCTCATCCAATTGCACCTTTACGATGGTCAAGGGCACATTTAAGGCAGCGCATTGCGCTTGGCAAAAAGTGGCCCAACTGTCTGCGTTGGGGCTGATACCGTGGTGCACGTGCATGGCCTGCAAATCAAAAGGCATGGTGGCTCGCGCCTGTGCCAACAGGTGCAACAAGACGCAAGAATCCAAGCCGCCACTCAAGCCCAATAACAGGCGTTGATTGGGCTTGGTGTGCTGGCTTAAAAAATGCTGCAGATTGGTTTGCATGGTGGTGGCAGGAATGCCATCAATATGGGATGACTAGCGTGGTGCTTGGACGACTAACGATGGGCCGACTGTCGCTTAACCGCTTAAAGCTTGACGCTGATGCGGGGTTTACGCTCAGCCACTTCTTTGTATTGGCCGTAGCTCATCAAGCGCTCGTAGCGTCTAACCAACAAAGCCTTAATGGATTTGGTTTTTAGCTTAGCCAATTCTTCTTTCAGTGCCACGCGCAGGTTTTCCATCACCACTTCTGGTGCGCGGTGCGAGCCACCTAAGGGTTCAGGGATGATGCGATCTATTAAGCCCAAGCCTTGCAAGCGTTCAGCGGTAATGGCCAAGGATTCGGCTGCCACCGGCGCTTTGTCTGCACTTTTGTACAAGATGGAGGCGCAGCCTTCGGGTGAAATCACTGAGTAGACGCCGTATTGCAACATCAGCAATTGATCGACCACGCCCAATGCCAGCGCGCCACCTGAACCGCCCTCGCCTATGATGACGCCTATGATGGGCGTTTCCAATTCGGCCATGACGTATAAATTGCGTGCAATGGCTTCAGACTGACCGCGCTCTTCCGCGCCTATGCCGGGGTATGCGCCCGGGGTGTCGATTAGGGTAATGACGGGGATGCCAAATTTTTCAGCTAAACGGAATAAGCGCAAGGCTTTGCGGTAGCCTTCAGGACGTGGCATACCGAAATTGCGGTATTGCCGCTCTTTTACATCACGGCCCTTTTGATGGCCGATCACCATCACCGGTTGGCCATCTAGTCTGGCGATGCCGCCAACAATAGCCGGATCATCGGCAAAGGCCCGGTCACCGTGCAACTCTTCAAAATCGGTAAAGATGGCTTGTATGTAATCCAGGGTGTAAGGGCGTTGCGAATGTCTGGCCAACTGCGAGATTTGCCAAGCATTTAAATTACCGTAGATGTCTTCCGACAGCTTTTTATTTTTCTTTTCCAGCGCGGTTAATTCTTTAGAGATATCCAATGCATCGTTCGCATCATGCGCGGCTTGCAAGCCTTCGATTTGGCTTTCTAACTCAGCAATCGGTTGTTCAAAATCCAAGTAACTAATTTTCATGTGCTTGACTCTACAATTAAAAGGTTTAAACCCTGCTTGGCAGCAGCGGGCTAATTATATAGGATTTTTACATTATCACGGCTTAACCACAAGCTTAAATCGGCAATCAAACTCTCCGCCAAGTCCACCCGCCAATCATTGCCCAGCATCAGTTCCACCCGGCCAGTATGATTGTGGTAAGCCACTTTAACCGCGCAACCACGCTGCTCGTCCGAGGCGTTTTTGCGAT
>CAJBBQ010000223.1 GCA_903951385.1 uncultured Pseudomonadota bacterium | reverse complement strand
TCATGCTCGATACCCAGACTGAGCAGCACGGCTACATAGAATGCTACACGCCGTACATGGTGAATGCCGATAGCTTGATTGGTACCGGGCAATTGCCTAAGTTTGAGGCCGATTTATTCAGCTTAAATCACAATGACAGCAAGCTGTACTTGATTCCCACATCGGAAGTCACCCTAACCAATACCGTGCGCGATGAGATCGTCGCCTTGGAAGCCTTGCCTATTAAACTTACTGCGCACACGCCGTGTTTCCGTTCTGAGGCAGGTTCCTACGGTCGCGATACCAAAGGCATGATACGTCAGCATCAATTTGATAAAGTTGAAATGGTGCAGATAGTCCATCCTAGTAAGAGCTATGAGGCTTTAGAAGAGATGGTAGGGCACGCCGAGCGCATATTGCAAGACTTAGGTCTGCCGTATCGCGTGGTGTCCTTATGCGTGGGTGACATGGGCTTTGGTGCAGCTAAAACCTACGATTTGGAAGTGTGGTTACCGGCACAAAACACTTACCGTGAAATTTCCTCGGTATCGAATTGCGAAGCGTTTCAAGCACGCCGTTTGCAAGCGCGCTTCAGAAACGAGGCGGGTAAACCGGAATTGGTGCACACTTTGAACGGCTCAGGTTTAGCGGTGGGCCGCACCTTGGTGGCAGTCTTGGAAAACTACCAAAATGCCGATGGCAGCGTGACCGTGCCGGAAGTGTTGCGCCCGTACATGAATAATCTAGCGCTGATTCAAGCGGCTTAAATTGGCGGTTTTCTTAAGCGGCAAAGGCCAATTTAAACAGGTTTAAATCGATGCCATTTTTAGGTTGCTGGCGCTCCAATATGCGCTGGTAGCTGCGCACCGATTCAACAAACACCACAGGCGCGCCGCCACTGGCATAGCCGTATTTCACTGTGTTGTAGTATTCCGGATGCTTTAATAAAACCAAAGTCTTTTTCACGTCTGCCCAACTGTCAGGGTTAAGGTTTAGCCGTGCAGCCAGCACCCTGGCGTCTTCAACGTGGGCATAGCCAATGTTGTACGCTGCCAAGGCCATGTAAGTGCGATCCGGCTCGGGTATCCTGTCGGGCACGGTGTCTATCAGTTTGAGCAAATATTTAGCGCCAGCCGGGATGCTTTGTTTGGGATCCAGCCTATCGGTCACGCCCATTAAATCCGCCGTTTCTTCGGTTAGCATCATCAAGCCGCGCACGTTGGTGGGCGAGGTGTTGTAGGTGTCCCAATGCGATTCGCGGTAGCTCAAGGCGGCCAGCAAGCGCCAGTCTATGCCGGTGATGTTTTCCGCTTGTTTAAACAGGCGTTGGTATTTGGGTAGCAAGCTGTTGCAATCCTTGAGGAAGGTGCTGACATCCAGGGTGTTGAGCCGCTCATTGTGACCGTAATAGCGGTCCAATAAATTGCGCAAGCTGCCGTCGGCTTTGATCTTGGCAAAAAATGCCTGCACGTTGCGCACCAAGCGTGGGTCGGCATTTTTCGACATGGCCCAAGCGATGTGGTCGCTAGGGCCTATGTTCATGGCCACGTCTAGGTTGGGGTAATGGTTTTGCATTAAGGCCGCTAAATGGCTGTCGGCCACGGTGTAATCCAATAAACCATCCCCCACTTCTTCTAGCAGCGATTCGGTATTGGTTTGATTCACTTCTGCCCATTTAAGCCCAGGGTGGCTTTTTTTCAATTGCCTTAAGCGTTCTGCGTAGCTGGTGCCTTTGGGCACACTGATTTTTTTACCCAATAGCGCATCGAGATTCTGCGGTTTTTTATTTAATTCATTATTGAAAATAAGTTGCTGCTGCGTTTCTTGGTAGGGGATGGAAAACTGCACCTGGTGCTTGCGTAATGGCGTAACGCTTAGGTTGGCCGCCGCAATGTGGGCTTTATTTTTTAATAAGCTGGGGATGACTTCGCTGATGCTGTTGGCTAAGACAAAGCGTATCTCATGGTCTGGGTAGTAGTCGCGAACAAACATCAAGGCCAAATCGTACTCTATGCCAGCCGGCAAGTTGTCGTTGCCTAGGTAATAGGTAGTGGGGCCATTGTGTGTGACAAAGACTACTTCTTGTTTATTCGGATCGATGCGCGGCGCAATATCCACGGCATTGCGTGGCAGGTAGGCCAATAGCAAGGCAAAAGCCAGCAACAGGCATAAAAAAGCCAGGTTACGTGGTTTGCTGAAAAAGTTACCTAAGCCCAATGCTCGCTAACCTTGCCGTTGTCAGCAATCAATAAGGCGTCACACAGGCCACAAAAAATGCCGTGCTCGACGACGCCAGGGACGTTGTTAATCGCTTGGTTTAAGGCAACGGCATCTTGCCTGCTCTCAAATTGCATGTCCAATACCAAGCTGCCGTGTGAGGTGACCCATAGACCGTCTTTGTTGGTGTTGGGGCGTAGGTCGCCCACGCCACCTAAGGCTTCTAAGCTACGCTTGGCTAATTGCCAAGCATTGGGCATGACCTCTATGGGAATGGCAAATTTTTGACCTAGGTAATCCACCCGTTTGCTGGCTTCGGC
>CAJBBQ010000222.1 GCA_903951385.1 uncultured Pseudomonadota bacterium | reverse complement strand
TAGAAAAGCAAAAAGCCGACATCGTGTCGGCTTTTTGTATTTAGCGAGGGCTTAACACCCCGTCAAATTAATCGTTGTTGCCACCTAACAAGCCCATCAATAACTGCAATAGGCTGGTGAATAGATTGTAGATGCTCATGTACAAACTTAAGGTAGCCATGATGTAGTTGGTTTCACCACCGTTAACAATGCGGCTCACGTCATACAAAATAAAACCCGAGAACAAAATCACGCCTACCGCTGACATGGCTAAGGTCATGGCTGGGATTTGTAAAAAGATATTGGCCAAGGAGGCGACGATTAGCAAGATAATGCCCACCATTAAGAATTTACCCATGAAACTAAAGTCTTTTTTAGTGGTGGTAGCGATACCGGCTAAGGTTAAAAAGATGATGCCGGTGCCGCCAGCTGCCAAGCCTACTATTTGGCCGCCGTTACGTAAGTGCAAGGCGTGTTGCAAGATAGGGCCTAGCATCAAGCCTAGCAAGAAGGTTAGCGCCAATAGCAAGACCACGCCTACGCTACTATTGCGATTTGCCGTGATGGCAGCAAACAGCCCGAATAAAACAGCCATGGAGC
The DNA here is from genome assembly GCA_903951385.1 of uncultured Pseudomonadota bacterium. Classification (GTDB taxonomy): domain Bacteria; phylum Pseudomonadota; class Gammaproteobacteria; order Burkholderiales; family Methylophilaceae; genus Methylotenera; species Methylotenera hypolimnetica. Next base: position 3,629 of record CAJBBQ010000222.1, on the reverse strand, counting down.
CAATCGCAAAAATAAATGGGTGCTGTGCGGCGAATGAAAAATTCATGCTCATGCCGATTAAGGCGCCAATCACCGTAGGGATTAGGGTTATGCCTAATAGCGCATAGGTGTTACGCAAGACCTTATTGGTCAATTGTTGTGCTGATACTGAACTAGCTAACACTGAATTTTGATTTGACATGCTTTGTTTCCTTTAATTGAAAAACCACACTGCATAAGATAGCGGCTAAGCCTAGAAGTTTCAAGCGCAAAATGATGACAAACGCATTATTTTTTTCTCAACGCCTAATTAAACAACTCGCCCTCTTGCAAACCAACCTGCCCGACCTGATGCACCGCTTGCACAAACTCCGCATCTTCATGCAGCGCATCCAAGCTGGGCGGATGCTTTTGCCCGTGCATGCGTGCCAGACGGGCAATGCTTTGCGCAGAAATAGACCAAGTTAAATTAGCCAGCAACTCGTCTTGCATGGCCGGTTGATTGCACAGCAACACTATGTCGCAACCAGCGTTTAAGGCCGCCAAGGCGCGAGTGGTTACATCGCCAACGGCCGTGGCTGCTTCCATACTTAAATCGTCGCTAAAAATCACGCCATTGAAACCCAAGCGCTCACGCAGGATTTTTTGCAACCAGCGCGTCGAAAAGCCCGCCGGTTTGTCATCCACTTTTGGGTAGATCACGTGCGCCGGCATGATGGCCTGTATGCCATCGTCTATCATCATCTTAAACGGTTGCATGTCGTGCTGGGCGATCTGATCAAACTCCCTATCGTCCACCGGCATGCTCACATGGGAATCCGCCACAACAAAGCCGTGTCCAGGAAAATGCTTGCCCACGGCGGCCATGCCGCCTTTTTTCAAGCCTTGCATTAGAGCAAAAGCCAAGTCGTTAATGGCTTGTGGTTTTAAGTGAAAGGCGCGATCGCCTATGACCAAGCTGTCGCCGTAATCCATGTCCAAGACCGGCGTAAAACTAAAGTCGATACCGTGCGCACGCAATTCGGCGGCCAAGATCCAACCGGCTTCGCTGGCCAATTGCTTGGCTTTTTTCGGATGGCTATCCCAAATTTTACCGAACTCGCGCATGGCCGGAATTTTGGTGAATCCTTCGCGAAAGCGCTGCACGCGCCCACCTTCATGATCCACAGCGATCAACAAGGGTGGCGTCCTCACTTCATGAATGCTGGTGGTGAGCGCCTTTAACTGGCTGTTGTTAATGAAATTGCGTTTAAACAATATCACCCCACCAACCAAGGGATGCTGCAAACGACGAACGTCGTCTGCAGTCAACTCGGTGCCAACCACATCCAACATCACGGGACCTAATGACATACACTCTACCTTCTTAATTTAAATAATCTTACTTAGGCTGACAGCCTATACGCAGCACGAAGAACTTAGTCGGCTTCTTGCCGAACATCCAGGCGATCCCTTAGGCTGTCGCCGCCTAAATTAATGGCCAGAATCAAGCTCATTAAACTCATGCCAACAATTAAAACATAATGCGGGGCCACCAGCATATAGCGCACCCCATCTCTTAACATGGCACCCCATGACGCATTGGGCGCTTGTATGCCCAGCCCTAAAAAGGACAAGCTGGCCTCGGCTATCATGACGCTGGCCAAGCTGTAAGTCGCTTCCACGACTAACAACGATGTTAACAAGGGCAAAATGTGTTTGCCTATCAACCTAGGTACGCTAGCACCTAGCGAAAGCGCTGCCAAGACATGCTGCCTATCGCGCAAACTGAGCGTTTGGCCACGAGTCAAACGCGCGTAACTGACCCAGCCGGTCAGGCTAAGCGCGATCATTAAATTAAGCAGTCCCGGGCCCAATACCGCGGCAAAAGCAATGGCTAATAAAATCCCAGGGAAAGCCAAAAACACATCGGTGACCTGCATTAAGACATGATCAACTCGGCCGCCGTAAAACCCCGCCAACAGGCCAATCAACACGCCCACTGTCATGGTTACCGTGGTCACTGACAGCGCCACCAACAGCGACACCTCTACCCCGTGCAATAGCCTAGCTAGAATGCTGCGCCCCAAGTCGTCATTACCTAACCAATAGACTGCGCTCGGTGTGTGCAAGATGGCATTTAAATCAATTTGATTCGGATCGAGCTGAAACAATCGACCAAGCACGACAGCCAATAACCAAAACAGCAAAATGCCGTATGCCAGTATTTTTATCATCCCTGCCCCAGCCTAATACGCGGATCGGCCAAGCGATAGAGCAAGTCGGTCAGCACATTAACCACAACATAGCTTAATGCCACCAACAAAACGCAGGCTTGCGTCACCGGGTAATCGCGCTTTTCTATGCTCTCCACCAACAAGCGGCCTATGCCATCCCAGCTGAAAATGGTTTCAGTGATAACGGTGCCTGCCAACAAGCTGCCCATTTGCAAACCCACTATGGTGATAATCGGCAATAAGGCCGCCCGCAATGCATGGCGCAATATGACCTGACGCTCAGTTAAGCCCTTGGCGCGTGCGGTGCGGATAAAGTCCTCGTTTAGCACCTCGAGCAAACTGGTGCGCGTCATGCGGGTTAGGATTGCACTCAAACCAAAACCCAAGGTGAGCGCCGGCAAGACGATGGACGATGGACTGTCCATGCCGCTCACCGGCAAAATAGCCAACCAAACGGCAAAAATTAACATCAACATCGGCCCTAGCCAAAAAGCCGGCATGGCCGACAGCCGGACGGAAACAATGGTCACCAGCAAATCTTGCCAATGGCCGGCTTTGAGGGCGGCATAGATACCCAAGGGCACACCTACGCCCACGCCTATTAACAAGGCCAGTAATGCCAGTTTGAGTGTGGCCGGGTAGCGGGTTTTAATTAACTCAACAATGGGGGTTTTACTGTGTATGGACACGCCAAAATCGGCATGCGCCAATCGGCTTAAATACAAGCCAAATTGGCTAGCGACGGATTGATTCAGACCCAACTCGGCCCGCAACACGTCACGGTCTGCCAAACTGGCTGATTCGCCTAACATTACCTCGACCGGGTCACCGGGTACTAAATGGATCAGTAAAAAAGTAAGACTAAGCACGCCAAAAACAACGGTGCAAAAACTGATCAGGCGCTTAATCATTGCGTATGTTCACCGTGGTGCCCACCGCCACCAAATTAAACAGCGTGATCAGCTCGGCATTGCGCATGCGTATGCAACCGTGCGAGCCTATTTTGCCCATTTCAACGCTGTCTGGCGTACCGTGTATATAGATGTAGCGCTGCATGGTATCCACCTCACCCAAGCGATTTACGCCCAACTCCGTGCCGGATAACCACAGTATTCTGGTCAATATCCAATCTCGCTCAGGAAAAGCCGCCATCAAAGCCGGCGTGCATAGCTCGCCGGTAGCACGGCGTCCGACGAACACGCTGTTAAGCGGTGCGCCGGTGCCTATCTTCGCCCGCACGGTATGCCGGCCTAAGGGCGTGCAACCGCTGTTTTTTTGGCAACCCGGGCCATTGGCCGCGCTGGATATCGCGCAACTTAGCAGCGCTTTACGACTGGCGTCGAACAGCGTTAAACGTTGCTCTTTCAATGAAATATCAATGTGCATAAGCGCTTATTGTAGCTAAATCGTCCCAAGTCCCGTCGGCTTTAGGCG
>CAJBBQ010000221.1 GCA_903951385.1 uncultured Pseudomonadota bacterium | reverse complement strand
GCTAGTCTTCTCGCCGTCTAAACTAAGCTGATCCACTTCCACCTCGTTTAACACAATGGCATTGGCCACGGCGTCAAATTGCAACTCGCCCGAGACCATAACCTTGCCGCTATAAGCTTTACCGCTTGGGGTATGGCTGAGCTTCACATCAAAACGGGTTTCCATGCGCCCGTTTTTTTGCTCAAACCTAACCACGGGATTGAGTAAGGACACCTGAAAAACTTTAAGCAGGGGAATGGGCGCGTTGAAGCGCTCGTGTATTTTTTTCTGAACTTGCTGTGGACTTACATGATAAGTGCGCTCTGGCAAACTAACGCAGGCCACCAGCAGGCTGGCGGCCAGTAAAACAACAGCGTAACAGCGCGTCATCACCACTTAAGCTTACGCTTGACTAGAGATTTTTAGTGGATAAGGTCAACGTGGCGTTGGTGCCGCCAAAACCAAAACTATTGGACAAAGCCGTCTCTATTTTGACGTTGTCTAGTCGGCTGCGCACAATGTTCAAGCCCTCAGCCGCTGGGTCCAGCGTTTCAATGTTGGCCGATGCGGCAATAAAACCGTGTTGCATCATGAGCAAGGTATAAATCGCTTCATTGACGCCTGCTGCGCCAAGCGCATGGCCAGACAAGGATTTTGTGGAGGCAATGGCCGGCTGTTGATTTAAACCATTGGCGCCGAATACTTCGCGTATCGCTTCCAACTCTTTGGTGTCGCCCACCGGCGTACTGGTGCCATGGGTATTGATGTAATCGATTTTACTGTCCACGCCTTGTAAGGCTTGGCGCATACAACGCACCGCGCCCTCGCCACTAGGCGCTACCATGTCGTAACCGTCGGATGTGGCGCCGTAACCGACCACTTCAGCGATAATGCGGGCACCACGGGCTTTAGCATGTTCGTACTCTTCTAGCACCAATATGCCGCCGCCACCAGAAATAACAAAACCATCACGATTGGCATCGTAAGTGCGCGAGGCTTTATCCGGGGTCTCGTTATACTTGCTGCTCAATGCGCCCATGGCATCAAACAAGAAAGACATGGTCCAATGCTCTTCTTCACCACCGCCGGCAAACACGATGTCTTGTTTACCCAATTGTATTTGCTCAACGCCGGCGCCTATGCAATGCGCACTGGTGGAACAGGCTGAACTGATGCCGTAATTCACGCCTTTGATTTTAGCGCCAGTGGCCAAGCAGGCCGCAATGCCACTAGACATGGTTTTAGTCACCATGTAAGGCCCCACGCGACGTATGCCTTTTTCACGCAAGGTGTCGGTGGCTTCTAACATGCTTTCGGTGGAGGTGCCGCCCGCGCCAACGATTAAACCAGTACGGACGTTGGACACCAAGTCTTCTGGTAGGTTGGCATCGGCAATCGCCTCTTGCATGGCCAACCATGCATAGGCATGGCCTTTGGCCATAAAGCGCAATAATTTGCGATCAACCAACTCGTCTAAATTGAGGTTTTTAATTGAGCCTGCGACGTTAGAGCGCAGGCCATTGTCTGCATACTCTTGTTGAAAAGTGATGCCAGATTTACCATTTTTCAGGCTAGCTAAAACTTCCGATTGATTGTTTCCTAAACTAGAAACAATCCCCATCCCCGTAACTACGACACGACGCATCTCGCGCTCCCTTAAACTCTTTTTTTATTATTGAACGGATGAATTAAAAATTATCCGTCCTGGTAAACAAACCCACACGTAAATCACTGGCCGCGTAGATTTCACGGCCATCTAAACTCATGGTGGCATCGGCCACACCCATCACCAATTTACGCATGATCACGCGCTTCAGATCGATAGTGTACGTTGCCATTTTAGCGCTAGGCAAGACCTGGCCAGTAAATTTCACCTCGCCAGCACCCAATGCACGGCCGCGACCAGGGCCCCCTGCCCAACCTAAATAAAAACCAACCAATTGCCACATGGCATCCAAGCCTAAGCAACCAGGCATCACTGGGTCACCGGTGAAATGGCACTCAAAAAACCATAAATCCGGATTGATATCCAGTTCAGCAATAATTTGACCGTTGCCATACTTGCCACCGTCTTCGGTAATCGACACAATGCGATCAAACATCAACATGGGTGGCAATGGCAGTTGCGCATTGCCGGCACCAAACATCTCACCACGGCCGCATTTAAGCAATTCTTCTTTGGTAAAGCTATTTTGTTTTGTCATTATTTTTTATCTAGGGCAAAGTTATAGTAATTGAAAAAGCCACAAATTTTATACCTGCAGCGCGCGTGTGGAATTATCCACTATTTTCATCCAATATGCTTCATTCTGAACAGCCCCCAACAGCATTCCAGTGGAATATTTTCCTGCCGTCCTACAAATCCACGAAAAATATACTAGTCTGTATACACTTTTTATATTTTGGTTTATATTAACAGTGCTTTTTTAGTGATCAAGTTACAACTGGACCATACCCAAGTCCAGGCAAAACCAGTAGACTGGTCACATTATGTTACAAATCTTAACAAATCACTTACAGGGACACCTTAAATGAGCGACACACAACTAGCCGACTGGCGCAACCACGCCCTCACCTTAGAATCCGAAGTCAACAAAGTGGTTGTGGGTCAAGAAACCCCTGTGCGATTGATCACCACTTCGATTTTTGCCCGCGGCCACGTATTGCTAGAAGGTGACGTAGGGGTAGGTAAAACGACCCTGCTGCGCGCTTTTTCTCGCGGCATAGGTGGCGCTTACCAGCGTATTGAAGGCACCATCGATTTGATGCCTAACGACCTGGTTTACCACACCTATTTAGGTGAAGACGGCAAACCGCACGTTAGTGCAGGACCCTTGCTGATGTCGGGTGAGAATTTATCGATCTTTTTCTTTAACGAAATTAACCG
>CAJBBQ010000220.1 GCA_903951385.1 uncultured Pseudomonadota bacterium | reverse complement strand
ACCGCCTATGACACTGGGCCACAAGCCGGCATTTTTGGCAATTAAGCCAATCTCGGTTTTACTAAAACCCATGTCTAAATAAAACGGCGTGGCTAGGGCGGTGGCCATGCTGTCGCCTAATTTATAAAGGAATATAAAGGCCAAGATCAGCAAGGCCGATTTAAGGCCATTGCGGCCGATGAATTCTTTAAACGGTTCCACCACGGCAGCGCGTAAGGTTTTGGGTGCGCCGGCTTTCAACAAAGGCTCTTTAACAAAAACCGTCATTAAAATACCCGGCAACATAAACAGCGCCGTGATGGTGAACACGCTGCTCCATGGCATTTGATCGGCTAGGATCAGCGACAAAGAGCCGGGCACGAGGCCGGCAATTTTGTAGGCATTGACGTGCACGGCGTTGCCCAAGCCCAATTCGTTGTCTATCAATAATTCACGGCGGTAGGCATCCAGCACCACGTCTTGGCTGGCGCTAAAAAAAGCCACGGCGGTGGCCAAGTATGCGATGGCCCATATGTCCAGCTTAGGGTTAAACAGCGCGATTAGGGGAATAGACAGCAGCAGTGCAATTTGCGTGAGTAATAACCAACCGCGTCGTCTGCCCATGGAAAAGCCCGCCAGTTTGGGGATGTAGCGGTCAAACAGCGGCGCCCATAAAAACTTCCAAGTGAACGGCAAGTTGATTAGGGCAAACAAGCCTATGGCCTTCAGGTTGACACCCTCGCTGCGCAGCCAAGCAGGCAGCAGGCTAACCAAAATGTACAAGGGCAAGCCCGAGCTAAAGCCGGTGAATATGCAAATCAGCATTTTTTGGCTGATGAGCGACGACCAAATCGAGTTGGTTTTAGAGGTAGAAGACAACACTTAAGCGGCTTTTAAGCGGTACATGGCCAAATTACCCAATAAATTCGGCATGAAGTGCACGGTTTGGCTATTGGTGATGACGCAGCGTTCTAGTATGCTAATTTTGTGATTTTTACAAAATTTGTCGAAGTCGTTAATGGTACACAAGTGCACATTGGGTGTGTCGTACCATTGGTAGGGCAAGGTTTTAGACACGGGCATGTGGCCGTTGGTGATTTGTAAGCGGTTGCGCCAATAACCAAAATTAGGGAAAGTCACGATCACTTCGCGGCCCACGCGCAGCATTTCTTGCACAATCTCTTCGGTGTTGTGCATGGCTTGCAGGGTTTGCGACAAAATCACCGTGTCAAAAGACTGGTCTTCAAAGCCAGACAAGCCATCTTCCAAATCCATTTGGATGACGTTGCTGCCGTTTTCCATGCAAGCCAACCAATTGGCGTCGTCTTTTTCCACGCCGTAGCCTTTGACTTCCAAGCTCAAGCGCAAGAACTGCAACAATTCACCGTCACCGCAACCCAGGTCCAGCACCTTAGAACCAAAGCTCACCCAGTTAGAGATTATGGCAAAGTCTTGTCGAAATTGTAGGACAGAATTTGTAATATTTACATTATTTTGCGCTGTTTGGCTCATGCTTACACCTGCACCTTGTTTAAGTAAGTGCGCAATATAGCGTGGTAGTGCGCATCCGGCATTAAGAAAGCATCGTGACCGTGGGCAGCCGTCACTTCTGCGTAGCTGACGGTGCGCTCGTTATCGAGCAAAGCTTTAACAATTTCGCGCGAGCGCGCCGGAGAAAAACGCCAATCACTGGTGAACGACACCACTAAAAAGCTCGCTTGCACGGATTTTAAGGCCGCACTCAAGTCGCTATCAAAGGCTAAGGCCGGGTCGTAATAATCCAAGGCGCGGGTCATGCGCAAATACGTGTTGGCATCGAATTCGCCAGCAAATTTATCGCCTTGGTAGCGCAAGTAGGATTCCATTTCAAATTCGGCATCAAAGCTATAACGAATGCCGTCTTTGAGTTTGCGGCCAAATTTTGCGCCCATGGCATCGTCGCTTAAATAGGTAATGTGACCCAGCATGCGGGCAATCCGCAAGCCGCGTCTGGGCACCACGCCATGCGCGTAGTAATCGCCACCGTGAAATTCCGGATCGGTAATGATGGCCTGCCGTGCTACTTCGTTAAACGCCATGTTTTGCGCAGTTAAATTGGGGGCAGAAGCGATGACCAAGGCGTGGCGAACGCGTTCGGGGTAGGCCAGCGTCCATTGCAAGGCTTGCATGCCACCTAGGCTGCCACCTACTACGGCGGCCAGCTGTTTAATGCCTAAGTAATCGGCCAACATGGCTTGCGAGGCCACCCAGTCTTCCACTGTCAGCACGGGAAATTGTGCGCCCCAAGGTTGGCCATTGGCTGGATTGATAGAGGACGGTCCGGTGCTGCCGTGGCAGCCACCTAAATTGTTTACGCCGATAACAAAAAATTTATTGGTATCTAAGGGTTTGCCTGGGCCAATTAAGTTATCCCACCAGCCCGGGTATTTGTCGTCCGCGCTGTATTTGCCGGCCACGTGGTGGGTGCCAGATAGGGCGTGGCAAATCAACACCGCATTGGATTGGTCGGCGTTAAGTTTGCCATAGGTTTCATAAACCAAATCAAATTGAGGCAAGAACGCGCCGCTTTTTAGCGTCAGGGCTTGCTCAAAATGAGCGGTTTGAGGGGCAACAATGCCTACGGAGTTCTTTTCTAACATGGCATGATTATACTATGGCTGCTAAAGTTTTTTTCTTCCCATTGTTTCGGGTCCTAGCAACATGCTTGGTTAAGCCCAGTGCTGGCTAACTATCAGGGGATTTTTCCCCAGCGTGACACGGTCGTTGCCGCCCAGATCTTGTCTAGTTGCTATCTCTACTAAACCGGCTTGCGCCATCAAATCCCTGACCGCGGCGCTCTGATCGAAGCCGTGTTCTAGCATCAGCCAGCCTTGCGGCTTAAGGTGAATTAAGCCCTGCTCTGTAATTTGCCGGATGTCGTCTAAGCCGTCTAACCCCGCTGCCAGGGCGCTCAAGGGTTCGAAACGCAAGTCACCTTGGCTTAAGTGCGGGTCAGTTTGCGCAATATAGGGCGGGTTGCTGACGATTACATCAAAGCGTCGCTCGGCCAACTTGGCGTACCAATCACTTAAGGCAAACTGGACATTACTGAGATTTAACTGTCGGGCATTGTCTTGGGCCACCGCTAAGGCGGCTTCTGAGGCATCTACTGCCAGCAAGCTCGCCTGAGGCCGATTGTGCGCAATGGCCAAGGCAATGGCGCCGCTGCCAGTGCCTAAATCCAGCACCGTGATAGGCCTAGCACTGGGGTGGGGTATTTTTTCTAAAGCGGCATCGACCAAGGTTTCGCTGTCCGGTCTGGGGATGAGCGTGGCGGGGCTGACGCGCAGTTGCAAGCCGTAAAATTCTCGCTGCTGTATCAGGTAAGCGATTGGTTCGCCGGCTAAACGGCGTGTTAGGAGTGCCTGAAACTCCTCGTCCCTATTGGTCTGCAGGACATCGTTTGCATTTGCAATGAGCCAAGCGCGGTTCACACCCAATACCTGCTGCAATAACAGCCGCGCTTCCATGGCGCCATCCGCGCTGTTTAGTTTGGCTGCCGCCCTTTGTAAGGCTTGCTCAATGCTGCTGAAGGGGTGGCTCAAACTTAATTGTCTTCACCTAGGCTAGCCAGCAAGTCGGCTTGGTGCTCGGCCGATAAGGCGCCGATTAATTCATCCATGTCGCCTTCGGTAATGGCATCGATTTTGTACAAGGTTAAATTGATGCGGTGATCGGTGATGCGGCCTTGCGGGTAGTTGTAAGTGCGGATGCGCTCAGAGCGATCGCCGGAGCCAATCAAACTTTTGCGTTCCGAGGCGATTTTGCTTTGCTGCTCGTCCACTTGCTTGGCTTTGATGCGGGCTGCCAACACCTGCATGGCTTGCGCTTTATTGGCATGTTGGCTGCGGCCTTCTTGGCATTCCACGACGATGCCGGTGGGCGCATGGGTAATACGCACCGCCGAATCGGTTTTGTTAATGTGCTGTCCGCCGGCGCCGCTGGCACGGTAGGTGTCGATGCGGATGTCGGCCGGATTAATCACCACGTCGGAGACTTCATCGGCTTCCGGTAATACCGCCACCGTGCAGGCTGAGGTATGAATGCGGCCTTGTGTTTCGGTGTCCGGCACGCGCTGCACGCGGTGGCCGCCGGATTCAAATTTCAGTTTGGAATAGGCGCCGTAGCCTTCGATTTTAACGATGATTTCTTTGTAGCCACCGACCTCGGATTCGTTGGCCGACATGATTTCCACTTTCCATTTTTGCCGTTCGGCGTAGCGCGAATACATACGGTATAAGTCACCGCAAAACAAGCCGGATTCGTCGCCACCGGTACCGGCGCGAATTTCTAAAAATAGGTTTTTGTCGTCGTTCGGGTCTTTGGGCAAAAGCAATTTTTGCAAGGCCGATTCGATTTTTTCTAAGGTGGCTTTGCCCGCTTCAATTTCTTCTTGAGCAAATTCTTTCATGTCCGGATCGCTGAGCATTTTTTGCGCTTCGTTCATATCGGCTTCGGTTTGCTCGAACAAGCGGTATTGCTCGACGATGGGGGTAATTTCGGCGTGCTCTTGGGTAATTTTGCGGTAATTATCCATGTTGTTGGTCGCCCCTTCTGAACTCATCAGGCGGTTCAGTTCCTCCAAGCGGTCGCTCAAGGTAGCGAGTTTTTTAATCATGCTGGGTTTCATAATGGGCTTCTTTTCTTAAGGCTTAATTTGGTACAGCTGTTTGATGGCCAAATCCAGTTTGGCGTGTTCTTCGCCGTGCGTTTGGTTCAGTGCGTGGCTGGGCGCGTGCAAAAATTTATTGGTAAGCGCATTGCTTAATGCCTCCAATACTTTCTCCGGCGGCTCGCCTTTTTGCATCATTTTGATGGCTTTTTCCAGCTCGGCCAAACGGGTGTGTTCGGCTTGATCGCGGAGCGCTTTAATGGTGGGGACGGCATCGCGTTTTTTCAGCCATTGCATGAAATGCTCTACCCTGGCGGTGACAATCAGCTCGGCATCTTGCGCGGCTTCTTGGCGATTGATCATGCCGTCGCTGACCACTTGCGCCAGGTCGTCCACCGTGTATAAAAACACGTCGTCTAGGTCCGCCACTTCCGGCTCGATGTCACGCGGCACGGCCAAGTCCACCATAAAAATAGGCCGGTGGCGGCGCACTTTAATGGCCCGTTCCACCATGCCCAAGCCCACTATGGGCAACTGGCTGGCGGTACTGGTAATGACGATGTCAAATTCAGCAAAGCAGTCCGGCAAATCGTTTAGGTAGATGGCCTGGCCGCCGATTTTTTCGGCCAAGGCGGCCCCGCGTTCCAGAGTGCGGTTAGCCACCGTCATGCTCTTGGGTTTTTGCGTGGCAAAGTGCTCGGCACACAGTTCTATCATTTCCCCCGCGCCAATGAACAAGACTTTTTGTTCACTGATATCGCCAAAAATGCGTTGCGCTAATTTAACAGCGGCGGCGGCCATGGAAATAGAACTGGCGCCTAAATCGGTGTCGGTCCGCACTTCTTTGGCTACTTCAAAGGTGCGTTGAAACAGCTTATGCAGCAAGCTGCCTAAGGTGCCGGCGTCTTGGGCAATTTTTACCGATTGCTTGAATTGCCCCAAAATTTGCGCTTCGCCCAAGACCATGCTGTCCAAGCCAGAAGCAACGCGAAAAGCATGTTTAACGGCGGCATCGTCGGGTAAGGTGTAGATGTAAGGTTGCAGTTCGGCTAGGTCTAGATGGTGGTAATTGGACAACCAGCGCAAGGGTTTTTCTGGGTTGTCGGCGCTGCAATAGAGCTCGGTGCGAGTGCAGGTGGATAATATGGCGGCTTCGGCCGCATCGTGCGTCGTCAGTTCGCGCAGGGCGCCCGCCAAATGCTCGCTATTAAACGCCACATTTTCACGGATTTGGATGGGGGCGGTCGTGTGATTCACGCCGATAACAAATAACTGCATAGGTGTAATTTTGCTAGATTGGCTTATGTTAAGCAAGAAGCATCATCTTAATCGGCAGAAATAGGGTTAAAATAATGGCTTTGATGCAGTAAATTTAACCCATATTTTTTAAAACGGACTTTAGTCATGGATAAAACTTTTAGAATTGCCCCCAGTATTCTTTCTGCAAACTTTGCCAAACTCGGTCAAGAAATTGATGACGTCATCACCTCCGGTACGGATTTAGTGCATTTTGATGTGATGGACAATCACTACGTGCCTAACTTGACCATAGGCCCATTGGTTTGCGAAGCCATACGCGAAACTGCCGCCCGCGTGGGTGGCATCATCGATGTGCATTTGATGGTCAAACCGGTCGATCGCATTATTCCTGACTTTGCCAAAGCCGGTGCCAACATCATCACCTTTCACCCAGAAGCGTCCGAGCACATAGACCGCAGTTTAGCCATGGTGCGTGATTTGGGTTGTAAATCCGGTTTGGTGTTTAACCCAGCTACCTCATTAAGTTATTTGGATCACGTGATGGACAAAGTCGACATGATCTTGTTAATGAGCGTCAACCCGGGTTTTGGTGGTCAAAAATTCATTCCAGAAACCTTAAACAAATTGCGTTTAGCGCGTGCCAAAATTGACGCCTATTACGAAAAAACCGGCCGTAAAATTTGGTTGGAAGTAGACGGCGGCGTCAATGCGCAAAACATCGCAGAAATTGCTAAAGCCGGTGCCGATACCTTTGTGGCAGGCAGCGCGATATTCACGCAAGGCAAAGACAGCGACAAAAATCGTTACAACACCATCGTTGGCGAAATGCGCGCGGCCTTGGCCACGGTTTAATCGATTCAAGCTTAATTAGTTCAGCGTTGGCGAGCGTGGCTCAAAAAATAAGCGTGCAAGCCATCATGCTGGATCTAGATGGCACCTTGTTGCACACCGCGCCAGAAATTGCCGCTGCCGCCAACCAAATGTTGCAGGGTATGCAACGGCCGACTTTGGATCCCATGCGGATACAAGGCTATATCGGCGAAGGCGCACAAATGCTGATTCAACGCTGCTTAATGGGGCCCTCAGCGAACGTGCCGGATGCGGCCGCGTTAACCGAAGCGCAGGCTTTGTTTCTTAAGTTTTATGCGGACAATGTGAGCCAAAGCCAGCCCTACCCGGGTGTGGTGGCCGGCTTAGAGGCCATGCAAAAAGCCGGTTATCGCTTGGCCTGCGTGACCAATAAACCGGCTAGTTTTACACTGCCTTTATTGCAAGCGAGTCAGCTAGATAGCTATTTTTCTGTGGTGGTGTCGGGCGACAGCTTAAGCAAAAAGAAACCGGATCCGGCGCAGCTGCTGCACGTATGCGAGCAATTCCAGCTGGCGCCTGAACAGGCCTTGATGGTAGGCGACTCCATCAGCGACGTAACGGCGGCGCGCGCGGCCGGTTGTTATGTATTTACTGTGCCTTACGGCTATAATCACGGACTGGTGTTGCACAGCGACGCCAGCATCGCGCAGCTTGGCGATGCTTTAACTTTATTGCATTAAATTATTTTTTATAAACTCACATGAATATCGGTCACAACAAACGACACAGTTGGCGATGGTGGCGGGCTTAAAGCCCAAGGCTAGCCTTGCGTGAAACGCAGGGCAGCGAATCAACCCCACCCATTGATAGTAAGGAAATTTATGTTGAGTACCCTGAATTTAACGCAATTTAACGAGCTGGCCGCCCAAGGCTATAATCGCATTCCACTGGTGCTGGAAACCTTTGCTGATTTAGACACGCCTTTGTCGCTGTATTTAAAATTGGCCAATCAACCTTATTCGTATTTGCTGGAATCGGTGCAAGGTGGCGAGCGCTTTGGTCGTTACTCCATCATAGGCTTGCCGGCAAAAACCCGCATCGTCGCCCACGGCATGGACGTGCAAGTGTGGCAAGGCGACCGCGTGGTGGAATCCGAGAGCAACACCAATCCCTTGGATTTTGTTAAACGTTACCAAGCGCGTTTTAAAACCCCGCCTTATGCAGGCTTGCCGCGGTTTACCGGTGGCTTGGCCGGTTACTTTGGCTACGAAAGCGTGCGCTACATAGAAAAGCGTTTGGCTGGCGTACAAAAAGACGACGCGATTAATGTGCCGGACGTGTTGCTCACCTTATCCACCGAGATTGCCGTGGTGGACAATTTAAGTGGCAAACTCTATTTCATCGTCTATGCCGATCCTGCCGAGCCCAATGCCTACCAATACGCCTACGACAGGCTCAGCGAATTGCTGGTGATGTTACGCAAAACCGTGGCCATACCGCAAGCAGTGCCGTCAGAAAAATCGGTGGCCAGCTCTGAATTCGGTGAGGCCAACTTTAAAGCCGCGGTCAAACGCGCTCAACAATATATCTTGGACGGCGACATCATGCAGGTGGTCTTGTCGCAGCGCATGGCACAAAAATTCACTGCCCCACCTTTGTCTTTGTACCGCGCGTTGCGCAGCCTTAACCCATCGCCTTATATGTTTTATTACGACATGGGCGATCACCATGTGGTGGGTGCATCCCCAGAAATTTT
>CAJBBQ010000219.1 GCA_903951385.1 uncultured Pseudomonadota bacterium | reverse complement strand
GTCTAGAGAATTTATACAAAGATTGCGGCACGCTGGCGCACGCTTACATGGAGCTGTTGGCGCAACGCGCCGGTTTGGCTAGTTCGGCGGTGGCGGCATGGCATAAGCCTATGCGGCGCTGGTTAATGCGCTTGGGTCACAGTGAGAGTGCGGCTAAGCAGGGCGCGGATATCGTTATGGCGGCCTTGCAAACCACCTTGGCCAGCCAGGCAGGGCAGTGGGTGTTGCAAGATCACAATCAAGCGGCCAGTGAGTTAAGCCTCATGCAGGCAAGCGAGAGTGGCGCTAAAAATCACGTGATAGACCGCACCTTTATTGAACAAGGCACGCGTTGGATCATAGACTACAAGTTGGGCTTAGGCGATGAAGCAGGCAGCAGTGCGGCGGCGGCCGAAGCCCACCGGCCGCAATTAGCCCGTTACGCCAGTTTATTTGCCGACGCCGGCTTGCCGATTAAAACCGCGGTTCTGTTTTTGAGCACAGGGCGCCTGGTCGAACTGTAAATCTTAGTGTTTTAGGTGGCGACGCACGTACCAAAACACAAAGACTAGGCCTAGGGCCACGATTAAATAATGGAACTGGTGGAAATACACTTCCAAGCTAGCCCAGTTCTCACCAAATTTCATACCGGCGTAGGCCAACAGCCAGCACCAGATGAATGAGCCTATGAAGGTGTAGACGATAAACACACTCATGTTCATGCGCACCACCCCAGCCGGAAAGGCGATAAAGGTACGCACGGCCGGTAGCATGCGAGCGATAAAGATGATGATCTCGCCGTGTTTTTCAAACAAGCGATCGGCCAAATCCAAATCCTTCTTAGACAGTAAGATGTACTTACCGTATTTTTCTGCCAAAGGGCGTCCACCGAACATGCCCACGTAATAAGCCGGAATGGAGCCCACTACGCAGCCTATGGCGCCAGCTAAGGCAACCATGAGCAAGGTCATCTCACCCTTAAACACCAAGAAGCCGGCGAACGGCATGATGATTTCAGAGGGCAGGGGGATGCAGGCCGATTCTATGGCCATCAACAACACGATGCCGGCATAGCCCATGGAGGAGATAACGCCCATGATCCAGGCGGCGACTAAGGTGATCAGTTTGGCTAGCACGGTCTATCCTATCTAAAGGTTTTTAAGAGGGTTTTTACAAAATCAGTGCGTAGATTAATGTCAGCCAAGGCTAATGTCACGCGTAATTTATCCGGCCCATTCATGCGGCAGCGCCTGTCTCTTTGCAACAAGTCTATGAGCTTAGTCGGATCGATGTCGGCCTTGGGGTTGAATTGCAGTTGTATGGTTTCGCTGCTGGCATCGATTTTAATGATGCCTATGGCTTTCGCCGCAATGCGCAAGCGGTGGCAAGCGATCAACGCTTCGCCTTGTTCAGGCAGCAAACCAAAGCGGTCTATCAGTTCTTCTTGCATGCTATCCAAATCGTCGTCGTTTTCGCAATTGGCTAAACGCTTGTAGATCACCAAGCGCTCGTGCACGTCCGGGCAATATTGGTTGGTCAGCAAGGCCGGGGTGTGCAGGTTAATTTCCGTGGTGACGCCTAAGGGTGCATTTAAATCGGGTTCTTTGCCGGCTTTGAGTTGCTTGACGGCGTGATTCAACATGTCCGAATACAGGTGGAAACCGATCTCTTGCAT
>CAJBBQ010000218.1 GCA_903951385.1 uncultured Pseudomonadota bacterium | reverse complement strand
GACACGCAAGTGCAAAAAGACAGCGTGACTTTATTAATTGATCCCATGAGTTTGCAATATTTAATGGGTGCGGAAATTGATTACCAAGACAGTTTGCAAGGGTCGCAATTTGTCATCCGTAACCCACAAGCCACCACGACTTGCGGTTGCGGTTCTTCTTTTTCAGTTTAAACAACACATAAATAAAAAAGCCAAGCATTGCTTGGCTTTTTTATTGTCTGTCGTTCTAGCGTTGTTCTATAGGCAGCAGGTCGCGTCGAATTGAGCCTTTATACAATTGCCTAGGCCGACCAATTTTATGCTCTTCGTCGGAAATCATTTCTGACCATTGGGCTATCCAACCGGCGGTTCTGGCCAGGGCAAAAATAGCAGTAAACATAGAGTTGGGGATGCCCATGGCGCGCATGACAATGCCGCTGTAGAAATCCACGTTTGGATAGAGTTTACGTGAAACAAAGTAATCGTCTTCCAGCGCGATTTTTTCCAGCTCCATGGCCAGTTTAAACATGGGGTCGTCATGCAAGCCCAACTCATCAAGCACCTCGTGGCAGGTAGTGCGCATGATTTTGGCGCGCGGGTCCATGTTGCGGTAAACGCGGTGGCCAAAGCCCATGAGGCGGAAGGTGTCGTTCTTATCTTTTGCTCGTTTGATGAATTCGCCTATACGTGACACGTCGCCTATTTCTTCTAGCATGGTTAGCGTTGCCTCATTAGCGCCGCCGTGCGCTGGCCCCCAGAGTGAGGCAATGCCGGCTGAGATGCAGGCGAAGGGATTGGCGCCACTGGACCCAACTAAACGCACGGTGCTGGTCGAGGCATTTTGTTCGTGGTCGGCATGCAAAATCAGAATGCGCTCAAATGCCTTGGCCAAAACTGGGTTAGGCACGTATTTTTCGCAGGGCGTAGCAAACATCATGTGCATGAAGTTTTCGGCGTAATTCAATTGATTTTGCGGGTACATAAATGGCTGACCCAAATTGTATTTAAAGCTCCACGCGGCTATGGTGGGCACTTTAGCCAATAGGCGATGCGCGGAAATTTCACGGTGTTTAGCATCGCGGATATCCATGGCATCAAAGTAAAACGCCGACAAGGAACCCACCACCCCAACCATAACCGCCATAGGGTGGGCATCGCGCCTAAAGCCGCGAAAAATATTGCTAAGCTGATCGTGCAGCATGGTGCTGCCATTGATGGTGTTGGTGAATTGCTGTTTTTGCTCGGCATTGGGCAGTTCACCGTGCAACAGCAAATAAGATACTTCCATGAAGTTGCAATGCTCAGCCAGTTGTTCAATGGGGTAGCCGCGGTAGTAAAGCAGGCCTTTTTCCCCATCAATAAAGGTGATGTCCGAGTTGCAGGCCGCCGTTGACATAAAGCCTGGGTCATAGGTGAACACGCCGTGCTTACCTAGGCTGCGTATGTCAATCACGTCGTTGCCCAAGGTGCCCGACAGCATAGGCAGTTCAATAGGCGCAGCACCGTTGTCAAAAGTAATCGTGGCTTTAGTCGGTTTGGTCATGAGATGGATTCTTGCAGGTTATTTGGTCAAAATAATTATACTGTAATCACAGGCTTACTTGCATAGGGAAAACTGCCCAAGCTTGATTTAGTTGGCTTTTGCCGGATTAATGCTGGTAAATCGCGCCCAAAATTCGTGCACCGCTTGCACCAGTGACGGGCGCTAGATTGGCGGTTTTTTTCTCCAAACATTGTTTGGCTAGCCAGGCAAAGGCTATCGCTTCCACCCAGTCCACGCCTATGCCCAAGCGGTCAGTCGGTTTGCATGGGATAGGGCCAAGCAGACTTTGCAATTTTTTGACTAACAGTTGATTGTGCGCGCCGCCGCCGCATAGGTAGACTTCATCCACATCTGGGCAGTGCATTTTTAAGGCCGCGTAAACCGATTCCGCACTTAAATCCACCAAGGTATGCGCCACGTCTTGCGCTGGCATGACGGGGTTGAATGAGGCCACGGCTTGCAGATTTTCTTCTAACCAAGTCAGGTTAAACAGGTCGCGGCCGGTGCTCTTGGGTGGCGGCGCCGCAAAAAAATCCTCTTGCAATAAGCGCGCCAGCAGGCTGGGTATGGTTTGCCCGGAGCTCGCCCAAGCGCCATTCGCGTCGTAATCTTGATCAAGCTGCTGTTTGATCCAAGCATCCAATAGCATATTGCCTGGCCCGGAATCGAAACCCACTACGCTACCTTGCTTGGCACCCACTGAATTTTCTGTGCGGCTAAGGTAAGTGATGTTGGCGATGCCGCCTAAATTGATGATGGCCCGATTCAGGACTTGATCGGCAAACACCGCTTGGTGAAAGGCTGGCACCAAGGGAGCACCTTGTCCGCCGGCTGCCACGTCGCGACTTCTAAAATCCGACACCACGGTAATTTGGCACAGTTCCGTTAATAAAGCGGCGTTGCCTATTTGCATGGTGAAGCCTATGCCATCGCTAAAACCCGGCCTATGCCGTATGGTTTGGCCATGGCAACCCACGCCCGTGATGTCGCTAGGCTTTAGCTGGGCTTTGCTTAACAATTCTTCAATGGCCAGCGCATATAATTTGGCCAGCGCATTGCTAATCAGTGCGGTCTCTTCTAGTTCGTTGGCGGTGGGGTGCTGCAAGGCTAAAACAGCGCTGCGCAGTGTCGCTGGGTAGGCTAAAAAATGCGTCAGCAGTGGCTGCGGTTTTTCATCTTCAAACCCTACCAATGCAACGTCGACGCCGTCTAGGCTGGTGCCAGACATGAGTCCTATAAAAAGTTTGCGCGTCATGTGTTTTAGGTAATGCGTTCGACTGGAAGTTAATCTAATGAGGCAATACGACCTCAATTTGCGTTAAAATAGCGGCTTCTTAAGCACTGGGCGGTCAGCCTGATTGCTTAATACAGTGCGCTATTGGATGGTAACAGAAAACGCAATTAGAACAACTAAATGCACCCTAAGCAGGCCTGTTTTCCTTCCTCATTAAGGATAAGAATACGTGAATACCGACATCAAACAACAATTGGCCATCATCAAGCGTGGTGCAGACGAGCTGCTGATAGAAGCGGAATTGTTAGAAAAGTTAAAAAAAGGTCAGCCTTTAAGAATTAAGGCTGGCTTTGATCCAACCGCGCCGGATCTGCACCTAGGCCACACCGTGCTCATTAATAAATTACGCCAATTCCAAGATTTAGGGCATCAGGTCTTGTTTCTAATTGGTGACTTTACCGGCATGATAGGCGACCCGACTGGCAAGAGCGCAACGCGTCCTCCCTTAACCGCCGAGCAAGTTGCAGAAAATGCCAAGTCTTATACCGCGCAAGTATTTAAAATCCTCAAGCCGGAACAAACCGAAGTGGTGTTCAACTCCAAATGGTTGAGCGAGCTGGGCGCGGCCGGCATGCTCAAATTGGCCGCCAGCCATACCGTGGCGCGCATGTTGGAACGCGATGATTTTTCCAAGCGCTACAAATCCAATCAACCGATTGCGATACACGAATTCTTGTACCCCTTGTTGCAAGGCTACGATTCGGTGGCCTTAAAAGCCGATGTCGAATTGGGCGGCACCGATCAAAAATTCAACCTATTGATGGGTCGTGAATTGCAAAAACAAGCCGGCATGGCCCAGCAATGTGTGTTGACCATGCCATTGCTAGAAGGCTTGGATGGCGTGAATAAGATGTCTAAATCTTTAGGCAACTACATAGGCATAGCCGAAGCGCCGGAAGTGATCTTCGCCAAAATCATGTCCATTTCAGACGAGCTGATGTGGCGTTACATTGAGTTGCTGTCTTTTGCATCATTGGAAGCCATCGCCAAATGGAAGGCGGACGTGGCGGCCGGTCAAAATCCACGTGACATTAAAGTGCAGTTTGCCCAAGAAATTGTCGCGCGCTTCCACAGCGTCGCCGATGCAGAAAAAGCCCTAACGGATTTTCAGACCAGGGCTAAAGGCGGCATCCCCGATGACGTGCCCGAAGTCAGCTTGACTATAGAAGGCGACAGCATAGGCATAGCCCAGCTACTTAAAATGGCCGGCCTAGTAGAAAGTACCTCGGAAGCCTACCGTGCCATGGAGCAAGGCGGCGTCAAAATCGACAGTGAAAAAGTCAGCGACAGGCAGTTGCAATTAGCTAAAGGCCAGAGCGTTGTTGCTCAAGTGGGCAAGCGTAAATTCGCAAATGTAACAATTTTGTAACTCTGCCGTTTAAGGCTTGACCAAACGCTAGGCTAATGTAGAATGCGCGGCTTCGTTCAAAAAGAGCGAAGCGGTGGCAAAAAAGCCGCTGGCATTAAATCAATAATAAATACGAATCAAATCAAATTTATCGTTGACGGGTCTTAAAAGGTCTGTATAATGCGCACCTCGTTAACGCAAAGCGTTAGCGAATGACTGCAAGAAACGCTGTTTTTTCGGTCCTTAGTTCTTTAACAATTTAACAACTGATAAGTGTG
>CAJBBQ010000217.1 GCA_903951385.1 uncultured Pseudomonadota bacterium | reverse complement strand
TATGGTGGTATTGGCCCCAACATCGACATGGTTGCCTAGCCGAACACGGCCTAACTGAGGAATCTTGAGCCAAGCTTGCGATTCTTGGGCATAACCAAAGCCATCGGAACCCAAGACTGCGCCTGCAAATACATGGCAATGCTGGCCTATGCTGCAGTGGTGACCTATGGTGACATTGGATTCCAATTGGCTGTGCGCGCCAAGGCTAACATCATGCTCAATAACGCAACCGCTGCCAATATGCACGTGCTCACCCAACACCACGCCCGCGCCTATTACGGTTAGCGGGCCTATGCTGCATGAGGACGGGACGCTGGCGCTGGCATGAATCACTGCGCTAGCGGCAATACCAGGTGTTTTAATTGGTGGGGGACTTAACATGGCGGCTAATTTGGCGTAGTAAGCATAGGGCTGCGGCACTACCAGACGTGGCAAATCGGTTAAATGCACATCGCCTGGGCGTAAGACAATGGCGCTGGCTTGGCATGTGGCTAATTGGCTTTGGTACCTAGCTTCATTGAAAAATCCAATATCGCCGCACATGGCATGGCTTAATGAGGCCACTTTGCTTACCCTAACTTCGGCATCACCTAGGACAGTGCCACCTAAGGTCTTTGCTATCTCAGCCAGTGAGTGAAATTTAGTCATGCGGGCACACCTAAACGTTTAGCTAACCCAGCGGCGCTTAGGACTAAGTTATTTTTTGCCTAGTGCTTTTAACACTTTATCGGTGATATCGATTTTATCAGCCGCATACGCTACGCCGCTGTACATAACCAAATCGTAATTTTCAGCTTTAGCCACGCCTTGCACGGCCTTGTTGATGCGATCTTGTAGGCTGCCTAGCTCTTCATTTTTACGCAAATTAATGTCTTCACGTAATTCACGTTGTTTGCGTTGGAATTCAACTTTTATGTTTTGCACATCGCGTTCTTTATTCCGACGTTCAGCTTCCGTGATGGTTAAGCCGTCTTTATCCAGAGCCGTTTCCAGCTCTTTTATTTGCTTAGCCATTTTATCCAGCTCTTGAGAACGAGGGCTGAATTCGCGCTCTAATTTTTTGCCGCTTTCGGCCGTTTGCGGTGCTTCTTGAAGGATTTTATCGACTTGTACGTAACCAACTTTTAATTCGGCTGCTTGGGCAGTAAGGGCTATGGCCATGAAGCTGGCAGCAAGGAATTTTTGCAATGGGTGGTTCAATTAAATCTCCTAATACAGACTGTTTATGTGTTTATTATGCCACAAGCAGATTGGACATTTATGACAAAAATGTTGTGCTTGCAATTATTAGAACTGTTGGCCTAGCTGAAATTGTATGGTTTCAGTAATGTCTGAGGCACTGGCGTTAATTGGTTTAGCATAGATCAGTTTTAGCGGGCCAAACGGTGAGAACCAGCTCACACCCACGCCAGCCGAATAACGTAAATCGTTTGGATCCGGGGTTTGACTGGAACTCCAGACGTAGCCGGAGTCAACAAAGGTGCTTTGGCTAAATTGCTTGGAATCCTTAATGCCCGGTATGGGGTAAAACAACTCGGCACTGGCCAGCGCACTTTGGTTACCGCCCACGTAATAGGTGTTAGTACCATCCTTGGGCCCCAAAGTGCCGATGGCGTAGCCACGAACCGAGTTAACGCCGCCCATAAAGAAGTTTTTAAAGAATGGGTATTTAGCATCACCGTAGGAGTGGGCGTAGCCTAACTCGCCGTTTAGCATCAAGGTCAAGTCTTTGGCCATTTCCTTATACCAAGAGTGCTTATAATTGATTTTGTAGTATTGCAAATCCAGCACCGGCATGGTGACTTCACCACTCAAGCGTTGATAAACACCGTTATTGGTGTACATAATGCTGTCGCGACTGTCGTGTGACCAACCGGCACTCAATGCTAATGAGTTACTGGTACAACCCGTGGTATTGCCGCAGTATTCTTGGTATTGGATTGGGCTTTCAGCGTAAAGATTGATGTCGGTTAAATCCGCGGACAAACCAAAGCTCACGCCATCCCGCTCGTTTAATGGAATGCCAAAGCGCACGCCACCGCCGTAAGAGGATGTTTTATAGGTACCGACGTTATCCGTAGAGCCGGTATTGACGTCGCGCCTGTAGACATCAAAACCACGACTGACGCCGTCAGGCGTGAAGTAAGGGTCGGTGTAGGACAAGGCGTAGGTGGTGTTCACCTTACCGGTGTTAAGTTGTGCGCTCACGCGGTTACCGGTACCTAGGAAGTTATTTTGGTTAACCGTGACACCAAACACCACACCCTCATTACTGGACAAGCCAGCACCAAATTGCACGCTGCCGGTCGATTGCTCAACCACGCTGATATTGAGATCCACTTGATCAGCCGTACCTGGTACAGCGGGTGTTTCAACATTCACGTCTGAGAAATATTGGGTACGCACCAAACGCTCTTTAGAGCGATTGATTTTAGTTGAGGCATACCAAGCCGATTCCAATTGACGAACTTCACGACGCACCACCTCATCGCGTGTGCGGGTATTACCAACGATGTTGATGCGCCTAACGTAGACGCGTTTTCCTGGGTCAATATAAAAAGTAAAAGCGGCGGTATGCAATTCCTTGTTAACCTCAGGCACAGGATTAACGTTAGCAAAGGCATAGCCCTCATTACTCAAGCGGTCGCTGATGGCCTTGCTGGACTGCGTGATGTTGCTGCGGCTAAAGGTATCGCCTTTTTTAACGGCGATTAATGCCTGCAATTCGCTGTCCGGGACGATGCTTTCGCCAGCCAACTTCACCTCTGATATGGTGTATTTTTCACCTTCCGTGATATTGACGGTGATGTAGATGTCTTTTTTGTCTGGGGTAATGGAGACTTGCGTGGAGTCGATGTTAAATTCCAGGTAACCTTGATTCATGTAAAAAGAACGCAGCGTTTCAAGGTCAGCGTTTAATTTTTGCTTGGAATACTGATCGTCTTTATTCCACCAACTCATCCAATTTGGTGTGGTTAACAAAAACTCCGCACGCAAATCGTCCATAGAGAAGGCTTGATTGCCAACGATATTGATGCTGCGTATCTTGGAAACGGCGCCCTCTTCGATATCAAAGCGGACGGCAACACGATTGCGCTCCAATGGCGAGACCACGGCTTTGACGCTGGCACCGTATTTACCTTGCGATAGATATTGACGCTTGATTTCTTGTTCGGCGCGATCCAACTGCGACTTATCAAATATCTGACCGTCTGCAATACCAATTTGCTTTAGGCCTTCTTTCATCTTGTCGGTAGGAAAGGATTTGTTACCGCTGAAATCAATCTGTGCGATCGACGAACGCTCTTGAACGGTCACCACCAGCACATCGCCTTCGGCTTCTATGCGCACGTCTTTAAAAAAGCCGGTGCCGTATAAGGCTTTAATCGCTTGGGATGCTAGGTCATCGGTCATGCTGTCGCCGACTTTGACCGGTAAATTAGTAAACACCGTACCGGCTTCGGTACGCTGTATGCCTTCCACGCGGATGTCTTTAATGACGAATGGCGCCATGGCCATAACAGCATTGGCATACAAGCCAGTGAGTAATAACACGATGGATTTGAGCTGCAAGCAGTGGCGTCCTGATTGTATTTTTTTAATGGTGCTTACTTTTTTTAATGCCATGCATCAGCCTGTTATTAATCTAGTTATGTCGTTATAAAAAGCAATGATCATCATCAAACCCAACAAGGTCAGACCAATTTTTTGCCCCACGGCCATCACGGACTCAGGTACGGGTTTGCCAGTTAAAATTTCAACCATATAGTACATCAAATGACCGCCATCTAAAACTGGTATAGGCAACAGATTTAATACGCCTATGCTGATGCTGATTAAGGCCAAAAAGCCTATAAAAACCTTGATGCCCATGCTCGCAGTTTGGCCTGCGTAACTGGCGATGGTGACGGGCCCACTTACGCCTTGCCAGGATGCCTGGCCTATGAGCATCTTAATAAGCATTTGCAGGCTAAATACAGCCGTATCCCAAGTCTTCTCGACAGCCTTTATCATCGCCTCAGGCAAGCTATATTGCTGGACGATCAAGCCGCTGGCTTGCATCTTTACCGCCGCACCTATGTGTCCGACAGCTACGCCCTGCTCCATTTGAACCGCAGGCTTAATGCGTATGGTTAATGCCGATTCACCACGTAAAATTTGCACGGCCAATTCCTGCCCAGCATGCAGTCTGACGTAGCCAACAAAATCCTGCCATGTGGCTATCGATTGCTTATCCACAGCCACTATTAAATCATCAATTTGCAAGCCTGCATTGTCAGCCGGGCTGCCATTCACCACCTCGCCTATTCTGGCCGGCATCATCACTAGCTGAGGCTTGAAGCCAAGGCTAGCAAAAGCATCGTTATTGGCCTGCGCCTTGCGCAAGGCGCTTAGATTTAAGGGGTGACTTTTTTCAACTTGCTGCTTGCTTAGGCCGCGAACTTCGACACTTTCGTGATTAAGTGAGGATTTAAGCAGTAGCCAATGAAAATCCTGCCAGCTTGCTACGGCCCTGCCATTAACCGATTGCACGGTTTCGCCAATTTCAAAGCCGGCTAACGCGGCAGGGCTCTGTGGCACAACGTCAGCCAAGATAGGCTTTAATCCAACCACCCCCATCATGAACAGCATGCTGTATAGCAGAATGGCCAGCAGCAGGTTAGCTACAGGCCCTGCCAAAACGATGGCCATGCGCTTGAACACAGGCTGACGATTAAAAGCCCGATTCAGCTCAGCGTCAGAATAGCTTACTCGTGCAGCGCCCTCTTGATTGATCTCGCGCTCATCCAGCATTTTGACATAGCCACCCAAGGGGATAGCCGCTACGATAAACTCGGCTTGATCCTTACCGAACTTCTTCACCCACAGGGGCTTACCAAAGCCTATGGAGAATTTTAGCACCCGCACACCACACCATCGCGCCACCTGAAAATGGCCGTATTCGTGCACCGTCACCAATATGGCTATGGCTAAAATAAAAGCTAAGGGGGCTAGCATAGCGCCTGAATAATTTTAGCGGTGGCAAGCCTAGCTTGGGCATCAACCGACACCAATTGCTCTACGGACTCAACAGCGGAAAAATGCGACAAGGACAAGACTTGTTCTATGGTGTTAGGAATGGCCATAAAGCTAATTTTTTCAGCCAAAAACGCCTCCACGGCGATTTCGTTGGCGGCATTTAATATGGCAGGTGCCGTCCCTCCGGCCCTGAGCACGTCGTATGCATATTGCAAGCAGGGAAAACGGACGGTGTCCGGTGCGGAAAAATCCAAACGGGCCGTGGCCAGAATGTCCAAGCTTGCTACACCACTGCTCAACCTCTCGGGGTAGCCTAAACCGAATGCAATGGGGGTGCGCATGTCAGGGTTGCCTAATTGCGCCAGTATGCTGCCGTCTATGTACTCGACCATAGAATGAATGACGCTTTGCGGGTGCACCACCACTTCAATTTGCTCTGCGCTGGCATTAAACAACCAGTGCGCTTCTATCACCTCTAGGCCTTTGTTCATTAAGGTAGCGGAGTCAATGGTGATTTTAGGTCCCATCACCCAATTGGGATGATTGAGGGCTTCGGCACGGTTAACCGACTGCAGTTTTTCTAAACTGGCATTTCTAAAAGGTCCGCCCGATGCGGTTAGGAGTATTTTTTTAACCCCCATGCGCGTTAAATCGCTGACCTTATGCGGCGGCATCGCTTGAAAAATAGCATTGTGCTCGCTGTCTATGGGCAATAGGGTTGCGCCGCCATCTTGCACGGCTTGCATGAATAGCTTACCTGCCATGACCAATGTTTCTTTGTTGGCCAAAAGAATGCGCTTGCCAGCTTTTGCTGCAGCCATGGCCGGAAGCAGGCCTGCCGCACCGACTATGGCTGCCATGACGATATCCACGTCGTCGTGAGCCGCCACCTCGCTGAGCGCTTGCGCGCCATGCAATACCGTTGTTTTGGAGCCTACAACTTTAAGTTCTTGGCTTAACTGTGCAGCCGCCTCGGCTTGCAACATCACGGCAAACTGCGGCTGGTATTGCACACATAAAGCCAACATGCCCGACACGTTGTTATTGGCGCTCAAGGCAAATACGCTAAACCGCTTGGGATGCTGCGCGATAACGTCTAAAGTTTGCATGCCTATGGTGCCCGTTGCACCCAGTATGGTCACCTGCTGCATGGCTTGCATGGTTAGCTTATCGGACATGAAGTTGCAAATCAGCAAACAATGGAAAGTATATATAAAACAAGGCCACTGGCAGGGTGGGCATCAATCCATCTATCCTATCCAGCACACCGCCGTGGCCAGGCAATAATTGGCTGCTGTCTTTTACATTAGCATGGCGTTTTAGTAGGGATTCAAACAAATCCCCCATCACACTTAGTACCACTAAGAACCACAATGCGACGATCAGCCAACGACTGATGTGCCAGTAATAACAAAGTGCTAAGCCGTACAAGGTGACGGCCAACAGCGCACCTGCGACGCCCTCCCATGTTTTACCTGGACTGATTTCTGCTGCTAGTTTATGTCGGCCAAATTGCTTGCCGGAAAAATAGGCCGCGCTATCCGCAAGCCATACTGTAGCCATGATGGCCAACAGCAACCATGGGCTAATTTTTTGTAAGCCAATTAAAGCCAGCCAAACGGATAAGAGTAAGCAAAAGCCGAGTATGGCCAGCAGCAAGCGGTTATGAATCTCTTTCCTAGTTAACAACCAAACGGGTGCAATAAACAACCAAAAAAGCGTGGCCAAGCACAACGCTACAACAGCCAAGACATCGATGTAATAGGCGGCCGGTAGCAACGCCGAGAACAATATCATGGCAGCCACGCTGGCCGTGCAGGCTAAATTTAGCCAGGTCTGCCGCTTGTTTAGCTGAATTAAATTGGACCATTCCCAAACTGCGATCAACGTAGCGGATAGCGTAAGCAAAGCCCAGATTAAATCGGAAGCCTTAAACAAGGCGGTGGAAAAAAATAATCCGAGTACAAGGGCAGTAATAATGCGGGTTTTAAGCATGAATAAGCCTTAGCTGTTGCTAACCGCATCGCTTACCTGCTCGCTCGTTCGGCCGAAGCGACGCTCACGGTTTTGGTAGGATGCAAGGGCTAAATTAAAAGCAGATTCATCAAAATCTGGCCATAAGGTATCGGTAAAGTAGAGCTCGGTGTAAGCCAACTGCCAAAGCATAAAATTACTGATGCGTTTTTCACCGCCGG
This sequence comes from uncultured Pseudomonadota bacterium, assembly GCA_903951385.1. GTDB lineage: Bacteria > Pseudomonadota > Gammaproteobacteria > Burkholderiales > Methylophilaceae > Methylotenera > Methylotenera hypolimnetica. The sequence goes on along the minus strand of CAJBBQ010000217.1, from coordinate 3,615 downwards.
TTCGTATGAACAAATCGGGCTCGGGAGCGTAATGCATGGCAAGATGCGAAGCCAGGTGCTCCTCGTCGTACTCACCAACGTGGGACGGCATGGCGCTATGCATCTTATTCACCGCCTGCAATATATCCCAGCGCCCACCGTAATTTGCCGCGATGCTTAAGGTCAAGCCAGTGTTATTGGCGGTTAAGCGTTCGGATAATTCTATTTGGTCTATCAATTCAGCATTAAAACGCGTGCGATCGCCAATTAGAACCAATTTAATGTTGTTTTCATGTAATTTCGCCACTTCTCGCTTTAGCCCTTGTATGAATAAGCTCATCAAGAACGAAACTTCATCGGCTGGTCTGCGCCAATTCTCACTGCTAAACGCAAACAAGGTTAGGTATGCAATGTTATGGTCTACGCAGGCTTTAACCAATTCAAGCACCGCATCCATACCGCGCTTATGACCTGCCACCCTTGGTAAAAAGCGTTTGCGTGCCCAACGCCCATTGCCATCCATGATGACGGCAATGTGTTGTGGCATGTCTGTGCCTATGGGAATGCTTTTGGTCGCGCTAGAGAAAAAAGCCACGAAAACTCCAATCGTTGTGTGGTTTATATAGCTTGCAAGTTTGGATCGAAATGATCAAACAGCCATCAATTCGGCTTCTTTGACCTGCAGCATTTTATCCACCTCGGCCACGGCTTTATCGGTGGCTTTTTGAATATCGTCTTGGGCGCGACGCTCGTCGTCTTCTGAAATATCTTTGTCTTTGAGCATTTTTTTCAATGCGTCATTGGCATCACGCCTAACGTTGCGGATTGATACTTTGGCGCCCTCCGCTTCACTACGGACTATCTTGGTCATGTCGCGCCTACGCTCTTCGGTTAACATAGGCATGGGCACCCTAATCAAATCGCCGCTGGTGGCTGGATTTAAACCCAGGTCGCTGTCGCGGATGGCTTTCTCTACCTTGCCTATCATGGTTTTTTCAAACGGCTGCACGTTGATGGTTCTGGCGTCCCCCAAATTAACATTGGCCACTTGATTGACCGCCACCATGGAGCCGTAATATTCAACCATGACGTGATCCAACAAACCAACGTGGGCGCGACCAGTGCGCACTTTAGCTAAATCATTTTTTAACACCTCCAATGATTTTTGCATTTTTTGTGCCGCATTATTTTTTACTTCGTCTAACATGCAGTTCTCCAACTAGGTAGCTTAGGTATGGCCTGAGCTTTGTCAGGCTTAATTTTGATAATTTAATTTGACCAGATGGCCAGCGTTACGGCGTTACCATGGTGCCTTCATCTTCACCCAACAACACCCTTTTCAGCGCGCCTTGTTTAAAGATACTAAAAACCACTATAGGCAATTTTTGATCTCGGCATAAGGTTAACGCCGTGGCGTCCATGACCTTTAGGTTTTTGATGATGGCTTCATCAAAACTAATGGTTTTATAACGCATGGCTTCTGGGTTGTTTTTAGGGTCGTCGGTGTAGATGCCATCAACTTTAGTGGCTTTTATCACGACATCGGCATTCATTTCCATGCCGCGTAATGCGGCAGCGGTGTCCGTGGTGAAAAACGGGTTGCCGGTGCCGGCACCAAAGATGACCACACGGCCTTCTTCTAAGTAGCGTATGGCTTTACCGCGTATATAAGGCTCGGCTACCTGCTCTATGTTTAATGCACTTTGCACCCGCGCATTCAAACCTATGTTTTTCATCGCATCCTGCAATGCCATGGCATTCATCACGGTGGCTAACATGCCCATGTAATCGGCCGTGGCTCTATCCATACCTGCTGCTGCTGGCGCGACACCGCGAAAAATATTGCCCCCGCCTATTACAACAGCAACCTGCACACCCAAATCCACCACTTCTTTGACTTCAGCTACGATGCGATTAATGGTGGCGCGATTGATGCCGTATGCATCGTCGCCCATTAAAGCCTCACCAGAAAGTTTGAGTAGGATCCTTTTGTAGGCGGGTGCTGCCATAATATTTCTCTTTGTAAAAAGTTTGCTTATTTAAGCATAAAAACGGCTTTTTAGGCATAAATAAATGGCCAGCAATGCAAAATTTAACGGTCTTTTTAAGCAAAAAAATGGGGCCTGATTACAGACCCCATTTTTGTGTTTCACAAGTAATAGCCGCAATGGCTATGCTTTTTACATGATTAAATCATGGCGGCCGCGGCGGCCACTTCTGCTGCGTAATCCACTACCGCTTTTTCAATGCCCTCGCCTACCGTATACATGGTAAACGATGCCACGCTAGCACCTTTGGATTTAAGCAATTGCTCTATGGTTAACTTATCGTCTTTAACGAAAACTTGGCTCAACAAGGTCACGTCTTTAAGGAATTTTTGCACCGTACCATCGGCAATTTTTTCCAACATGGCTTCTGGCTTGCCAGCTTCCTTGGCTTTTTCTATAGCGACACGGCGCTCCGCTTCAATCAAGCTGGCATCAATACCGCTTACGTCCAATGCTTTTGGTTTAGCGGCGGCAATGTGCATAGCAATGTCTTTAGCCAAGGTGTCATCGCCACCAACCAAGTCCACCAACACACCGATTTTGCTACCGTGTATGTAGCTGGCCAATTTACCTTTAACGCTTGGGCAAACAAAGCGCCGCGGCGTGATGTTTTCACCAATTTTACCTACCAATTGAGCGCGCGTACCCTCAACGGTTGAATCGCGCATAGCCAAGTCGCCAACTGCATTGATGTCAGCTGGGTTTTTAGCCGCTACGATGACGGCTAATTCGTTGACGAATTTAAGGAAATCTTCATTTTTGGCGCAGAAGTCAGTTTCAGAGTTCACTTCTATCATGGCGCCTGATTTGCCGTCTGCTGCAATAAATACACCTACCGTGCCTTCAGCTGCAACACGGCCTGCCGCCTTGCTGGCTTTGTTACCAAAACGAACGCGCAATATCTCTTCTGCACGAGTCATGTCGCCTTCGGCTTCAGTCAACGCTTTTTTACAATCCATCATAGGCGCATCGGTGCGCTCACGTAATTCCTTTACCATGCTTGCGGTAATTTCAGCCATTTTTAGCTCCTAAATTATTAAAAGCTGCATTAAATATACAGCTTAATTGCTTGATTTTATGTGTGTATTTTTAAAACTAAAAAAGGGGCCCTAAGCCCCTTTTGTGCCCAAGTTACTTAGGCGGCTACGTCTGCCACTTCCACTGTTTCTTCTTCAGCCGCTGATTTAACCAACTCAGAAATCACTGAGCTACGACCTTCAAGCACGGCATCGGCTACGCCACGTGCGTATAAACGGATAGCACGACTAGAGTCATCGTTACCAGGAATAACGAAAGCTACGCCGTCAGGTGAGTTATTGGTATCAACCACGCCGATTACTGGAATACCCAATTTAGCCGCTTCGGTAATGGCACCACTTTCATGACCCACATCAATGATGAAGATCGCGTCTGGCAAGCCACCCATTTCTTTAATGCCGCCTATAGAACGCTCTAATTTTTCGATTTCACGTTTGTAGCCTAGCGCTTCTTTTTTACCAAATTTCTCTAAGCTGCCATCCAATACCATGGCTTCAAAATCTTGTAAGCGTTTGATGGATTGTTTAACTGTTTTAAAGTTAGTTAACAT
>CAJBBQ010000216.1 GCA_903951385.1 uncultured Pseudomonadota bacterium | reverse complement strand
CCCACCACCAGAATGAAAGCGAGCGACAGCAAGGTAATGAGTAGGTTTAAGCGGAACTTTAAGCTCATGTAGACGACTGATTTTGCTTTAATGTAGGCAGTTGAAATGACAAGTTAACATGTGTAGAGTTTAACAAGTTTAAAGCAATAGCAACATAGTGAAATTCACTAGAAAAACGATACGGAACCAATCCTTCATGCACACCGCTTTCATTTTAGACGCCGCAAAAGCCATACAACAATCTATTCTAGACAACGAAGCCGCATTGGAGTCGCTAGACCGTGCGATAGGCGATGGCGATCACTACATCAACATGAAGCGCGGCGCTCAAGCTATCGTGGGCATGCAAGAAGAATTAGCCTCATTAAACACTGCCCTAGCCTTAAATAAAATTGGCTTAAAACTTCTTAGTACCTTAGGTGGCGCATCCGGGCCACTGCTGGCCAGTTTTTTTATGAGCATGGCCAAACAATGGCCAGCAGCGGAAAATGCCAATCCACTATCGATTGCGCTAGCTTTTGACGCCGGCGTACAAGCCATCATGCTGCGAGGCAAAGCCGACTTAGGCGAAAAAACCATGCTCGATGTACTGATACCGGTGTCGCAACAATTTAAACAGCTGGCCGAGAAAAATCAGAGCAAGGCATACATCTGTAGCGCCTTAATTGAGTCAGCAGAACAAGGCTTGATTAACACACGCGACCTCATTGCTACAAAAGGACGGGCAGTTGGCTTAGGCGAGCGCGCAATAGGCCATTTAGATCCAGGTGCTAAAAGTTGTCAGTTAATGATAACGGCAGTCTGCCAACTAGCATTAACCCCTTAAATAACACCCATCTTAAGCTTGGAAAAACAATGAAAAAATTCATAAATAAACTGGATGATGTCCTAGTAGAAAGCTTGAGCGGCTTTGCGGAGGCACATGCCGATATAGTCAAATTAGCACTGGCCCCGCATTTTCTAAGCCGCAAAAACCAAGCCTTAAATAAAGTGGCGTTGATTTCTGGTGGCGGCTCCGGCCATGAACCCCTGCATGCCGGTTACATAGGCTACGGCATGCTAGACGCAGCCTGCCCTGGGCATGTCTTCACTTCCCCCACCCCAGACCAAATGTTGGCTGCAGCTCAATCTATAGCCACAAACCAAGGCGTGTTGTTTATAGTAAAAAATTATGCAGGCGATGTGATGAATTTTGAAATGGCCACAGAAATGCTGGATGTCGAAAATGCCACGATCTACACCAGCGACGATTGTGCGGTCGTAAACAGCACCTATACCGAAGGTCGCCGTGGCGTGGCCGGTACCGTCATAGTCGAAAAATGCGTGGGTAGCCTAGCTGAAACCGGTGCCAGCTTAGCCGAGTGCAAAGCCTTGGGAGAAAAAGTCAACGAACGCACGTCCAGCATAGGCGTTGCCCTAACAAGCTGCACGCTACCGGCTGCTGGCCGCCCCACTTTTAGCATAGGCGAAGATGAAATCGAAATGGGCGTAGGCATACACGGCGAACCGGGTCGGCGTCGCGTCAAAATGCAAGAGGCAGACGCCATGGTTAAGGAGTGCGTGGAGGCCATATTGGCTGATTGGCAACAAAAGCAATTAAGCCTAACAGAGCGGCATGAAACCTTGTTGTTAATTAATGGCTTTGGTGCCACCCCTTTAATGGAGCTGTATTTAATCTACCACAGCGCGGCAAAATTACTCAAACAACACGGCATATGCATCACACGCTCATTGGTAGGCAATTACACCACCGCCTTAGACATGGCCGGCGCTTCCGTGAGCTTATGTTTATTAGACGATGAAATTAAACAACATTGGGACAGTCCAGTACATACGGCTGCACTGCGCTGGGGATGCTAAAGCATAAAGCGCGTACGCAGATCAGTTAAATTCAGGCTTTGCAATATCGCCTCTAAGCGAACCAGCGCGTTCTTGCGCGGCTGACCGGTGTATTTGGCTATGATTAATTCATTCTTCATGGAGTGCTCCCAGCCCACCAGCTCGGTGACGGTAACTTGGTATCCAGCCGCCTCCAACTGCAAACAGCGCAAGACATTGGTCAGTTGGCTCCCAAATTCACGGGTGTGGATAGGATGACGCCAAATTTCACTCAATGGCGTTAGTGAAAAACTCTCGTTTTTATGCAGACGCAGGGCCTCCGCCACTTCCGCCTGACAACATGGCACCAACACCATGTAACTGGCTTGCTTGCTTAAGCCAAAGCGTATGGCATCGTCGGTCGCCGTGTTGCAGGCATGCAAAGCGGTCACCATGTCCACCTTAGCGGGCAAACTGGGCGAAGTGATGGATTCGGCAACCGTTAAATGCTGAAAGTCCATGCGCGAAAATTGAAGCTGTGAAGCCAATGCTTTCGATTGCGCCACCAACTCAGGTCGGCTTTCTATGCCTATTACTTGGCCAGCCGCATGCTGCTTTAACAGCAAATCATATAAGATAAAACCCAAATATGACTTGCCTGCCCCATGGTCAACAATTACAGGCTGCTCATTGCGCAACAGCGCCTCGTTAAACAAGGGCTCGATGAAGTTCACCAAATGGTAAACCTGCTTAAGTTTGCGTCTACTGTCTTGGTTG
>CAJBBQ010000215.1 GCA_903951385.1 uncultured Pseudomonadota bacterium | reverse complement strand
GCGCCAACTGCATGGGCGTCACCAAGGTGTAGCCCTGACCTATGCCGACTATCACCGTTTCACCGTGGTACCAAGGCTGTTTAAAACGGCGCATTTTCCACTCAGGGGTGGGCACCAAGCCGGCGTTTTCACCGCGGATGTCTATGCCCGATTTAGCGCCAAAGCCAAAGTGACGAACAAAATCGGTCAGCCTGATGATGCCCAAATCCAATGCCAAGCCATAAAAAAAGGTGTCGCAAGAAACGGTAATGGCTTTTTGCATGTCCACCATGCCGTGGCCGTCCGGCTTCCAATCCCGATAACGGTGGCGACTATTGGCCAATGAATAGTAGCCAGGGTCACTGATGCGAAAAGGCGGCGAGCGTTTAGCATTTTCCAAGCCAGCCATGGCAACAAAAGGTTTGAAGGTCGAGCCAGGCGGGTAAATGCCGCGTATCGGTCGGTTGACCAATGGCTTATCCAGCGACTCATTGAGCCATTTCCAATTGTCCACATCGATGCCATCGACAAACAAATTCGGATCAAAACCGGGCTGACTGACGTAGCTCAATACCGCACCGGTTTTTGGATTAATCGCCACCATGGCGCCGCGTCGATTGCCAAAAGCGGTCTCGGCAATTTCCTGCAATTTGCTGTCCACCGATAAGATCAGATTGGTCCCTGGCACCGGGGCCGATCTGGCAATGACCCGAACAGCGTGACCATCGGCATCGGTTTCTACCTGCTCAAAGCCGGTCTGACCATGCAACTGCGTTTCGTAAAACTGCTCCACGCCGCTTTTGCCTATGTGATAGGAGCCCTTGTAATTAGACAAGTCGCCGGATTTTTCCAGCGCGACTAAATCTTTGCTGTTGATGCGACCAATGTAACCTATCATGTGCGCGCCAAATTTGCCCAAAGGGTAATGGCGGTATAAGCGAGATTTAATTGCCACCCCGGGAAAGCGGTAATGGTTGACGGCAAAATGGGCCGCTTCAATTTCATTAAGGTGAGTGCGTATAGGGATGCTCTCAAAATTGCGGCTTTCGCTTTTTAATTTAGCAAAGCGCTTGATGTCGGCTTTGCTGATTTCTAGCAATTGGCCCAATTCAGCAATCGTGGTTTTTAGGTTGCCTGCTTTTGAAGGCGTAATTTCCAAGGTGTAAACGAAAAAATTATGCGCCAGCACCACGCCGTTTTTATCCAGTATCAAGCCGCGATTAGGCACGATGGGCACCATGGAGATGCGATTGTTTTCCGCTAGGGTTTGGTAATGGGTGTATTGGGTGATTTGCAGGTAGATGAAGCGTAGAGCCAACAAGGCAAACAGCGTCATCACGAAAAAAGCCATGAAGCCTAAACGCAGCCTAAAGTAATACTGCTCGTGTTGCGGATTTTTAACTTCCCTAAGCACGCTTAAGCACCCATTTTCTGGCCATGCACCCGACTAATTAACAGGCTAATTGGCACGACCGCGCCCACCCGTATTCAAGCCTAAGCCCATCGCTAGCAACCACAGCAACACGCCGCTTAAGCTGGGCAGAAAATACAG
>CAJBBQ010000214.1 GCA_903951385.1 uncultured Pseudomonadota bacterium | reverse complement strand
GTCAATGCGGCTGAAATGCCGATTATGGACGGCAGTGCCGGGCCATTTATTTATTTATTGCGTGAGGCCGGCATAGTCGAGCAAGCGGCCAGTAAGAAATTCATACGCATTAAAAAAACCGTGGAAATCATTGATGGCGATAAATGGGTGCGCTTTGAGCCTTACCACGGTTTCAAGGTCGATTTCACCATCGCCTTCGATCACCCGGTTTTCGAGGGTGTGGTCAATCAAGTGAAGATGGATTTTGCCACCGATTCCTACGTACAAGGGATTAGTCGTGCGCGCACCTTCGGCTTTATGCACGAGGTGGAGTATTTGCGTTCCAACGGCTATGCTCGTGGGGGCAGCTTGGACAACGCCATTGTTCTGGATGAATACCGTATCTTGAATACCGATGGTTTGCGCTACGACAACGAGTTTGTCAAACACAAGGCCTTGGATGCCATAGGCGATATCTACATGCTAGGCCACCCTCTGTTGGGGGCTTTTAGCGCATACAAATCCGGTCATCGTCTAAACAATCAATTGGTCAGGGCTTTGATGGCAGACGCTAGTGCTTGGGAATTCCATAGCTTTGATCGTTTGTCCGATGCGCCTGCTAGCTATTTAACGCAAGAGTGGTCGGGACTATGGCTGTCGGCACAATAATGCGCAAACGCAGTCTATGCTTACGCAGCAAAGGCGCAACTTGCAATTAATACGCTTTTGTCTGGTGGTGATCGCCTTATCCTTGCCTGGCCAAGTTAAGGCCATGAGCGACGAAGCCTTGTTTAAACATGCCAAGCTCGCTTACAGCAATAAAAATGAGCAAGCCTTAGCGGACGATGTCAATCAGCTTAAAAATCAACAATACTTACTGGCCCCTTATGCCGACTATTGGCTGATATTGCTGAAATTGGAACAGCTGCGCGATGAAGAGGTACAAAATTTCTTAGCGCAATACAGCAGCATGCCATTTAGCGATCGCTTGCGCGGCGAGTGGCTGAAAAAGCTCGCCAAGCAAAAAAATTGGCAGGCCTTTTTTGATGAGCAGGCTTTTTTTTATGGCGATGATAAAGCCGTGCAGTGCTATGCATTATTGGGCCACTTGCAATTAAAAGACCTGGATGTGACGGCCCCAGCCAAAGCCATGTGGTTAAGCAGCAGTGATTTGCCCGGCGCTTGCACGGCCTTGTTTGATGCCATGCAAAAAAGCGGCGCGCTCAGCGAGGATGACATATGGGCCAGGTTGCGTTTGGCTTTGCTCAACGGTAATTTAGCGCTAGCAAAAAACATCACGGCCCGCTTGGCTAACGTCGATCCTGCCGCATTAAAATGGCTGGACCGTGCCGATTTAGCCCCGCAACTGTTGCTTGAAAAAAGAACGGTTTCGTTTAAATCGCGCTTTGGTGTGGAAGTGAATCTGTATGCACTGGATAGGTTGGCCAGGACTAAAGTCGATGTGGCCATCGCCACCCTAGAAAAGCTGCAAGGTTTATTTGATGCTAATCAGCGCGCCGTGGCTTGGGGCCGCATGGCTTACCATGCCGCGCGCAAACACGATCCCATGGCCTTGCGTTATTTCGCCTTGGCCGAGGGCGCTGCCCTCAATGCGGAGCAATTGGCCTGGAAAACCCGGGCGGCATTGCGCGCGCAAGATTGGCCTGTTGTTTTACAAAGCATAGTTGCCATGTCGCCCAAACAAGCCGATGAAGGCGCATGGCGTTATTGGAAAGCGCGTGCACTTAAGGAGACGGCAGCCAAGTCTGCAGAGCAACTTGCGCTAGCCCATGCCCTATTTCGTAAACTAAGCAGCGAGCGCCATTATTACGCTTGGTTGGCAGCCGAAGAATTAGACAGCGTGATGGCCAGTCCCGCCCTCGATTACCAGGTGTCTGAGCAAGAACTGAGTGCATTGGCCAACCATGCCGCCATTAAGCGTGCGGTGGAGTTCCAACGCATAGGCATGCGCTGGGAAAGCAAAGTGGAATGGTTGGCAGCGACGCGTAGTTTTGACGATAAGCAATTGTTGGCAGCTGCAGAATACGCCATGCGCCAGAAGTGGTATGACTTGGCTATAAATACTGCGGACGACACCAAATTCACGCATAATTTTGCTTTGCGTTACCCCACACCTTACCGGGATTTATTTCGTAACTACGCTAAAGATGCCGGCTTGGACGAGGCCTGGGTATACGGCATTGCTAGGCAGGAAAGCCATTTCATGCATTTTGCCAAATCCGGGGTGGGGGCATCGGGCTTGATGCAGATCATGCCCACGACGGCGAAATGGGTCGCACAACGCATAGGCCTAGTCGATTACAGCCACAGCATGCTGCACGATTTGCCGACCAATGTTGAGTTTGGCACGCATTACATGCGCTACGCCTTGGATTTGCTGGGGGGGCACGCGGTGATGGCCACTGCCGGCTACAATGCCGGCCCAAGTCGCGCTAGGGAGTGGCTGGCCGCCGAGCCCATGGAAGCCGCCATTTACATAGAGAGCATCCCTTATGCGGAAACCCGCTTGTACGTGCAAAAAGTCATGGCCAATGCGCAAATTTATGCCCCGCGTTTGCTGCCTGAAAACAGCAGTATTAAAATTCAAAGTCTAAAAGCACGGCTAGGACAAATTCCTGGACGGGCTAAGTTTGAACAGCAAACCTTAGTTTTACCAAGCGCCGATTAAGGCTATAAAAAATTAATAGAAGAGGCAATTCATGCACATAAAACACACAGTAGTTTTAGGCGGGTCTGGCTTTGTCGGCAGTGCCATAGTGGCTAAGCTGGTTAGTGCCGGTTACCAAGTAACGGTGCTCACTCGTCGCCTAGACCACGCTAAGCATTTATCGTTGTTGCCAGGCGTCACGCTCAAGGTATGCAATGTGTTTGATGCACAAGCGCTGCGCTCGGCATTGCAAGGGGCGGATGCCGTCATTAACTTGCTGGGTATATTGCATCAAAGCGGCAAGGTCAGCTTCACTCAGGTGCACGAGCATTTGCCGGTGCAATTAGCCAAGTTGTGCCAGGATTTAGGCATTAAACGTTTGTTGCACATGAGCAGTCTGTGCGCGGCGACCGATGCCCCTAGCCTGTATTTGCGCTCAAAAGGCCAAGCGGAAGTGGCACTAGCCAGCTATGCAAAGGGTTTAGCCATCACGGTTTTTAGGCCCTCTATCATTTTTGGCCGAGCAGACCAATTTATTAATTTATTTGCAGGCTTAATCAAGCATTTGCCGCTGGTGGTGTTGGTTAAACCGAATGCAAAATTTCAACCAGTATGGGTGGAAGACGTGGCCACATGCTTTGTCGCCAGCCTAAATCAGCCGGCTAGCTTTGGCCTAAGCTACGATTTAGTTGGACCTAAGGTGTATACATTCCGCGCCTTGCTTAAGGCTATCATGCAGACCTTAGGCGTGCATAAACCAATATTAGGCTTAAACGATGTGCTGTCCTACGCGCAAGCCTTCCTTATGGAATGCTTGCCGATTAAATTGATGTCACGCGATAACATACGCTCCATGCAGGTAGATAGCGTGAGTGATCAAGCGTTTCCTGAGTGGCTTGAACTTAGGTCAAGCGCATTGGAAACCGTCATGCCGCAATACCTAATCGATCAGACCCCACGCGGTGCATACGATCGCTTCCGACGCAAGGCGGCCAGGTAAGAGCATGCAAGTCTATTTAGTCGGTGGCGCAGTGCGGGATGAGTTATTGGGCTTGCCCGTCAAGGATAAAGACTACGTGGTGGTTGGCTCTTCGCCTGCCGCTATGTTGGCAGCTGGGTTTAAATCCGTAGGCAAGGATTTTCCGGTATTTTTACATCCGCAAACGCACGACGAATATGCCCTCGCCCGCACCGAGCGTAAAGTCGCGCAAGGCTATAAGGGCTTTGTAGTGCAAGCCTCGATCGACGTCACCTTAGAAGAAGATTTGGCCAGGCGCGATCTGACCGTGAATGCGATTGCTAAAGATGCGCTGGGTCAATTAATCGACCCATATCAGGGTTGCGCTGACTTGCAAGCGAAAATTTTTCGTCACGTTAGCCCGGCCTTTGCCGAAGACCCGGTGCGCATTTTGCGGGCCGCCAGGTTGGCCGCTCGATTCCCTGAATTTACCGTGGCGGCGCAAACCAATCAATTGATGCAACAAATGGTGGCAGCCGGTGAAGTGGATGCCTTGGTGGCAGAGCGGGTGTGGCAGGAGTTGGCCAAAGGCTTAATGGAGCAGCAACCCAGTCGCTTGTTTGAGGTCTTGCAAGCTTGTGGTGCCATGCCGCGTATTTTGCCGGAATTGGGCGCCTTATGGGAGAGCGAGCCAGAAAGTGCCCGCACATTATTGCAAACGATTAATCATGCCGCCCAACAGCAGCAGACATTGCCGGTTCGCTTTGCCGTGCTGATGCTGGCTGGCCAATTAAATGCCGATCAACTCAAAAGCCTAAGCATGCGCCTAAAAGTGCCAAACGACAGTAAGGAATTAGCACAATTGCTGCATAAATTTCACGGCCTATGGCCGCAAATATTGACCATGTCCGCGCAGCAAATACTGGATTTTTTAATGTCTATGGATGCCATCAGGCAGCCATACAGGTTGACGGATTATTTAAGCGCAGTGCGCTGTTACTACGGCGATTTAACAGCAGAGGCAAGCTGTCAGCCCGGTCTGTTATTACACAAAGCGCTAGCGGCTGCTATGGGTATCGATGCCGGGGCCATCGCGCATGCTTGCAGTGGGCCATCGCAAATTAAACAAGCCGTGTATGCCGCACGTTTGCAAGCGGTCAGTCAAGCGCTGTAGCTTTATTACCGGCTAAACAAAGAGGCTATCCAGCGTCGTCCCGCATGAAAAAATGCGGGTTGATAGAGGCAGAGGGCTATGAGTAAGGCGCTGTTCATGATTGCGGTGACTAAAAACAGGCTTGCGATGGACAGTCCCAATTTTAAGAGAGCGATGGATAGCACGCCAGACGCGACCATAAACAAGGCATTCAATATATTATTGCTCGCCATCACGCGCGCCTGATGGCTTTGAGCAACCGTGCTTTGCACGTAGGCATACAAGGGTACGATGTAAAAGCCACCAAACACACCCAGTAATGCAATATCCAGCAGCACGCGCGCGCATGCAGGATCTTGTAGGCATTGCAGGTAATTGAGTGGGTAGGCGTTTAGCACCCCGTCCTGGTTGATTATGCCGCGACTGGCAAAGTATAAATCAATGCCAAACAGACCTAATCCAACTGCTCCCCATAGCACTAAGCCCAGTTCTATTTTGCGCCTGGATAATGTTTCACATAGCAATGAGCCCAAGCCTATGCCACATGAAAAAAGGCTTAATAACAACACGAACACGGTTTGATCACCATTTAAGCTGTCTTTAGCAAAAGCCGGAAATTGTGCCAGTAAGGTAGCGCCGTAAAACCAAAACCAAGAAATGGCCAGTAAGGCTAAGCCTATTTTTTTGTTTTGTTTAGCCCATAGTAAATTGTGCCAAGTGGCGCGAATGGGATGCCAGTCTATGCGTAATTCACTCGCGCCAGCGGGTGAGTGAGGTAGGCTAAGACTGGCCCAGTAACCTGCTAATGCGATGCCTATGGTGACCGCGCTAACAAGCAAGGCCGGTTGCGTTTGCAGCGCCAAGGCCACGCCCAGAATTTGCCCCAGCAGTATGGCTAAAAACGTAGCGGATTCCACTAGGGCATTGCCACCTATTAATTCGTCATCGGCCAAGTGCTGCGGGAGGTAGGCGTATTTCACTGGGCCAAACAAACTGGAGTGCACGCCCATGAAAAACAATGCCGTCGTCAGCAGGGTCAGATCGTATAGATAAAAGCCTAGTGCAGCAAAAAGCATGATGGCCATTTCAAATAGCTTGATGCGGCGCATCAGCATGGACTTTTCAAACTTATCAGCCAGTTGACCTGCCGTTGCGGAAAATAACAAAAAAGGCAGAATGAAGAGCGCCGGCAAAGCGTTCGCCATAACAGTGTAATCTGTTTTGCTTGTGCCTAAACCACCAAATACCAGCAGCGTAATAAGAGCCGTTTTAAATACGTTGTCGTTGAAGGCGCCCAGTAACTGGACCATGAAGTAGGGACGAAAACGCTGTTCTTGCAGTAAGTTAAATTGCATGGCGAGTGAGCTAGGCTTAAATAAAGGCTAGCTGCATCATAGCATGGGAAACAAGGGATGGATTTTAAGGCTAAGCGGCGCCTTAGAGCGCGCGTTTTTTGTTGCTATTGGCGCTTTGTTTGGCCTTGTTTTTGGCTTTTGCCTCATCGGCAGCATCGCTGGCCGCCTTTAACTTTTGCGCTTCTATGGCTGCTTCAGCGGCCCTTCTGCGTTCCAGTATGTTTGCTTGCGCGTCAGCCAACTCGTCTAGGGAAATAACTTTGTCTTGGTTGCTGTCGACTTGGTTGAAATGCCGGGCAATTTGCGGTAATTTTTCGGTGGCTTCTTGCCTGTCTATGGTGCCATCGTTATCATTGTCGGCATCAAAAAAACGCGCTTCCAAGCTTTCTTGCATGGCGCGGCGACGTTCCTCAATTCTATCGTGATCTTGGTCTATGGATCTGGCGTAGTCGTCCAGTGCTTTACGCAATTTTTCTCGGCTTTCTGGGCTGAAATTGAGTTCCAGTGTTTGTTGTAGGCCATCGTTGTTATTGTCCTCATTGGCGGCCAGTTTGCTGAGTTTGCCGTTGCCCTCAAAGTAGGTTTTTTCCGCAGCCAGACTGTTTAAGCTGACGACAAAAAGCGCGCTGAGGCAAAAGCAGAGCGGCTTAATAGTGAGCAAGCGTTTTGAGGAAAGAGGAGTCAATGCCTTAACTTTGTAAAGTTTAACCGGATTTAGACCAAGCATCATGGAGCAGGATTGTTAATTGATTGTTTCGAATCGGGTTGAAATTGTAAAAATTTGTAACAAATTCTTGTGTGTTTATAGACTAAAAAAATGCCACTAAGTTCTGCTTGCGAGCGCTTCGTCTGTCGGCGGTAGAATTGTCTGGCCATGGGCAAATTGACCGACCTGCATTTGAAATTCAACGAAATTAGCATACACTGGAACATACAAGCTATTAGCTGGGTATAGGCCTAGGCTCTAGCCTAATTAATCGGCGTTTAACCTCAAAAATACACAGTGCGAGTATCGATATGGTCAATCAAAACAAAAAAATATTAGTCGTGGACGATGATGTCCGTTTGCGTGAATTGTTGCAGCGTTATTTAACCGAACAAGGCTACATCATTAAAGTGGCGTCCGACGCGAATGAGATGGATGCGGTGTTAGCCAGCGAGCCGATTGATTTGCTGGTGCTGGATTTGATGTTGCCAGGCGAAGACGGATTATCCATCTGCCGGCGGATTCGTGGCACTGGGGCCATATTACCCATCATCATGCTGACTGCTCGCGGTGATGAGGTCGATCGTATCATAGGCTTGGAGATGGGTGCCGACGATTATTTGCCCAAGCCATTTAACCCGCGTGAATTGTTGGCCCGTATCAATGCTGTGATGCGCAGGCACGAGCGTTTGCAACCCAGTGCGCCGGCTTTAAATGTCGATAAAGTGGCCATAGGTGATTTTATATTCAGTGCCAGCAGCCGCTCACTGACTAAGGACGGTGCGTCCATCACCATCACCAGCGGCGAATTTGCTTTGCTCAAAGTCTTTGTGGATCACCCGCGTCAGCCCTTGTCACGCGACCGTTTGATGCAGTTGGCACGTGGCCGTGAATTGGATGTGTTTGACCGCAGTATAGACGTACAGGTATCACGCTTACGTAAACTGATAGAGCCGGATGTGGCCCATCCGCGTTATCTGCAAACCATGTGGGGCTTTGGCTACGTCTTTATTCCAGACGGCGCGTTAGACGAGTAAGGCCATAGACCATGCAGCTTACTTTCCTCTTTTACAAGCAGATCGCCATTTGAAACCGATACCACTTCCTAAAACCCTGCTGGCCAGGGTGATGCTGCTGATTGCCGTGTTATTGGCCGTGGCGCAAGTGGCATCCTTGCAAATTTTTGAGTACTTTGAGCGCGAACCGCGTGCAGAGGCGACGGCTTTGCAGGCTGTTACCGTGGTTAATTACACGCGCGCTTCATTGATTGCTTCCCAAGAAAGCTTGCGCTTGGCGCTGCTATCGGAAATCACCGGTAAAGAAGGCGTGCGTATCTATTACGCGGATTTCATGGAGGAAATCGAGCCCTTGCCGGCCGATCCTTTCATCAACCTGGTGGCAAACAAAATCCGCCAGCGTTTGGGCCAGGAAACCATCATTACGGTTAACCATTATGGGGTAGAAGGGCTTTGGATCAGTTTCAATATCGGTCCGGACGATTATTGGGTGGTCATCCCACGGGTGCACGTTGAACGGGCTTTTCCTTGGCAATGGCTGGGTTGGGCGGCTTTGGTGTTGGCCTTGTCCTTAGGCGCAGGCTATTTTATTGCCATACGAATCAATCGCCCCTTGCACTTATTGATGAACGCGGCCGACCGCTTGCGCAATGGCGAGCAGCCAGAAAAGCTACCCGAAGGCAGCTTTGCCGAGCTGCAGGAAGTGAACGACACGTTTAATAAGATGGCGGATTCGCTGGCGGAACTGGATGCCGAGCGCACGCTGATTTTAGCCGGGGTTTCGCACGACATACGCACGCCGCTGGCGCGTTTACGCTTGGCCGTGGAAATGCTGCCTGAAGAGGGCTGTGCCAGCCTCAAGCACGGCATGGTGGAAGACATTGCTGACATGGATAACATCATCCATCAATTCTTAGATTTCGTTAAAGGCGTGGAAGGCGAACCCACGCACATGACGGACATAAGCAGCCTATTGCAAGCCTTGCACGATAGGCAGTTGCGTGCCGGACGTGACATCGTCGTGCAATTAGCGGCCAACTATGTGGTGCCGATCAAGCCCTTGGCCATGCAGCGCTTATTGGATAATTTGGTGGGCAATGCCTATGCCTACGGTGGCGGTCAGGTGCGAGTAGCCAGCAGCATCTCGGCTGAGCACATCGTTATTAGCGTATTTGATAACGGCCCGGGTATTCCGGATACGCACTTGGAGAAATTATTGCGTCCGTTTGAGCGCTTAGACAGCGCTCGCAGTAATGCCGGGGGCAGCGGCTTGGGTCTGGCTATTGCCGATCGCATAGCCAAGTTGCATCACGGTAAATTGCAGTTGATTAATCGGCCAGAAGGCGGTTTGGAAGCCAGGTTGACCATCCCTATCAAAAATTAGTCGGCGTCTTGAGTCTGCGGTTCAAACCAATTTAATTTTTCACGTAATTGCACCACTTGGCCAATGATGGTTAAGCAAGGGGCTTTCATTTTTGCCGCGGCCACTTGGCTAGCTAAGTCACTTAAGTTAGCGCTTACTACTCTTTGATGCTGCGTGGTGCCTTGTTGTATCACCGCCGCCGGCATGTCTGGGGCTACGCCATGGGCCATCAATTGCTGGCAGATTTGCTCCAAGCCAACCAAGCCCATGTAGATCACCACGGTTTGTTGCGGTCTGGCCATGGCCGCCCAATCTAAATCCAGCACGCCATTTTTTAAATGGCCGGTAATGAACAGGCAGGCTTGGGCATAATCCCGGTGGGTTAAGGGTATGCCGGCGTAACTGGATACGCCGTTAGCCGCCGTGATGCCGGGCACAACTTGGAATGGCACGCCTTGTTGCATAAGGGTTTCAATTTCTTCGCCGCCTCGACCAAAGATAAAGGGGTCGCCACCTTTTAAACGCAACACGCGTTTACCCGCTAATGCTAAGCGCGCTAGCAATTGATTGATTTCCTCTTGAGGCAAGGTGTGTTGGTCGCGCGATTTGCCGACGTAGATGAGTTCCGCATCTCGTCTGACCAAATCCAAGACTTCAGGGCTAACCAGCTTGTCGTAGACGCAGACGTCGCATTGTTGCATCAAGCGCAAGGCGCGAAAGGTCAGCAAGTCTGGATCGCCGGGACCACCCCCAACCAAATAGACTTCACCATGCTGATGCGATGCCGTGTCGTCAGCTAAGAGTTGATCTAGGCCGATTCTGGCGGCGGCTTCCTGGCCGGCTAATATGCGTTCCACTATCGGGCCTTGCAGCACGCCCTCCCAAAAAATGCGGCGCGCTTGGCTGGTGGCGTATTTGCTTTTAACTTTGTCCCTAAATTCACCGGCAATGGCGGCGATGCGACCGTAACCAGCGGGCAGCATGGTTTCAATTTTGCTGCGTAAGTAGCGAGCCAATACCGGTGCGTTGCCCTCACTGGAAATGGCAATGACGATGGGCGATCTTTCTACTATGGACGCCATAGTGAAAGTACATAAAGCCGGCGCATCGACGACGTTGACCGGGATGTTGTTCGCTTTAGCAGCAAGCGATACAGCCGTGTTGACTTGCAAGTCATTGGTGGCGGCGATAACCAAGCACGCGCCACTTAATTGCTGATCTGCAAAGCGGGCTTGCTGGTAGCGTATGCGCCCAGCCTCGACTAAGTCGGCCAGCGTAGGGCAAATTTCCGGGGCGTAAACGGTCACGCTGGCTTGCGCTCTTAAGAGCATGGTGACTTTACGGGCCGCGACCTCGCCGGCGCCTATGACGACGCAGAGGCGTTGGCTGATGTTCATGAAAATAGGCAGTGCTTGCATAAGCTTAAGGTCTCAATTTTTGCCTATTTTACCCTGCAGGCCACAACTTTGCGTGAAGCGCATGCACAAATGCGCTAAAATCAAGGCTACTGTAAATAGGTTATGACGCTTTGAATGCAAAAGAAATTTCCATAAATTCGCCCGTCAGCGCGAGTGCGGAACCAAAAAAAGTTTTTATTAAAACCTTTGGCTGCCAGATGAATGAGTACGACTCTGCGCGCATGGCCGATATGTTGGCGGCCACCGATGGCATGGTCGAAACGCAGACGCCGGAGGACGCCGACGTCATCTTGCTCAACACCTGCTCGGTTAGGGAAAAAGCCGAAGATAAAGTTTTCAGTCATTTGGGCCGTTTTATCCCACTAAAAAACAAAAATCCAAACCTAGTCATAGGCGTGGGCGGTTGCGTGGCATCGCAAGAGGGCGACAACATCATCAAGCGTGCGCCTTTTGTGGATTTGGTGTTTGGCCCACAAACTTTGCATAGGCTGCCCGACTTGATCAAGCAACGGCAATCCAGTGGGCAGTCGCAGGTGGACATTTCCTTCCCCGAGATAGAAAAATTCGATCATTTACCGCCACCACGGGTGGAAGGCGCCAGTGCTTTTTTAAGTATTATGGAAGGCTGCAGTAAATATTGCAGTTTTTGTGTGGTGCCGTATACGCGCGGCGAAGAAGTGTCGCGTCCGTTTGCGGCCATCCTAACTGAAGCCGCGCAGTTGGCTGCGCAAGGGATCAAAGAGATCACCCTGTTGGGTCAAAACGTTAACGCTTATCGCGCCGAGCACGAGGGTTTGGAAGCCGATTTGGCCATGCTCATTGAGTACATCGCGGAAATTCCGCAGATAGAGCGCATCCGTTTTACCACCAGTCATCCCAATGAGATGACACAACGCCTAATCGATTGCTTTGCGAACATCAGTAAGTTGGCCGTGCACTTGCATTTGCCAGTGCAAGCGGGCTCGGATCGTGTGCTCATGGCCATGAAGCGTAATTACACGGCATTGCAATTCAAATCCACCGTGCGTAAGTTGCGCGCAGCCAATGCAAACTTGACTTTCACCTCGGATTTTATCGTTGGTTTTCCAGGTGAAACCGAAGCCGAATTTGAAGCCACGGCTCAGTTGATGCAAGACGTTGGCTTTGATTACAGCTTTAGCTTTTTATACAGCCCACGCCCCGGCACGCCGGCCTCATACTTAAGCGACGACACCACGCAAGCCATCAAATTAGCCAGACTGACTAAATTGCAAGCCATCAATGAGGCACAGGGTAAACGCATTAGTGAGGCCATGTTGGGCAGTGTGCAGCGCGTCTTAATAGAAAGTGCATCCTGGAAAAACAGCCTGGAGCTGGCAGGAAAAACCGATAACAATCGCATCGTTGACCTGCAGGGCAACAGCGACCTCATTCATCAATTTGTTAATGTGCGCATTACCGATGTCAGCAATCCCAAGCGTTTGCGCGGCGAATTGATCAGTCATTAAGCAAAAGACACCCTATGGAAATTACCTTAAGCCCAGAAGACAACCTTCGTTTAGCCAATTTATGCGGTGTATTGGATGAAAACATTAAGCAGATTGCCGATGCCTTGGACGTGCAAATTGTGCGCCGTGGCGCGCACCTGCGTTTTGTTGGCGACGTGCACAATGAGCGATTGGCCGCACAGTTAGTGGAGAATTTTTACGCGCGCGCTAAACAGCCTATAGGCTTAGATGAAATCCAATTAGGGTTGGTGGAGATTAACAAGCTTAAGCCAGAGGACGTAGCCAGTTCCAATGCGCCGGTGTTGATGACGCGCCGGGCTGAATTGCATGGCCGAACGCCCAGGCAAATTGCTTATTTGCAGCAAATCCAAGATCACGACATTACCTTTGGCATAGGCCCAGCCGGAACCGGTAAAACCTATTTGGCGGTGGCCAGTGCGGTGGATGCCATGAGCCGAGACAGAGTCAAACGCATTGTTTTGGTGAGGCCAGCGGTCGAGGCCGGTGAAAAACTCGGCTTTTTACCCGGCGATTTAAACCAAAAAGTCGACCCCTACTTACGGCCTTTGTACGACGCATTATACGATTTGGCTGGGTACGACACGGTCAATAAGATGTTCGAGCGCGGCGCCATAGAAGTAGCGCCCTTGGCCTACATGCGCGGCCGGACTTTAAACCAGAGCTTTATTATTTTGGACGAAGCGCAAAACACCACGCCTGAACAAATGAAAATGTTTTTAACCCGCATAGGCTTTGGCACGAAAGCCGTGATCACTGGCGACGTGACGCAAATTGATTTGCAACGCCATCAAAAAAGCGGCTTGGTAGAAGCGCAAAAGGTGTTAAAAGACATCAAAGGCATTGCCATGACGCACTTCTTAACGGCGGATGTGGTGCGCCATCCTTTGGTGCAGAAGATAGTCAATGCATACGAACAGTATGAGCAACAGGCCGACAAATAATCCGACGGTGACAGTTATAGTGCCAGCACTAAGGCGATGGCCAAAAGCGAGTAATGTATAATGGCCAGCATACCTAGATAAAGCGAGATAGCAATGACCCCAAATAAATTCAGTAAATTTGTGCAGCGTGGCCTTGGTGTAGTCGAGCAAGGCGTATTGATCACCATTGCCATGGCGACCATTTTCGCGGTGTTTGAAGCCATATTGCATATATGGCAAGCGCAAGCCATTGCTGTCGGCGATCTGCTCTTGCTGTTCCTCTACCTGGAGGTGATGTCCATGCTCAACCACTACTTGGGTTCGGGTAATTTGCCGGTGAGGTACCCACTTTACATCGGTATCATTGCCTTGGCGCGTTATTTGGTGTTAGAAGTGGCCGAGATTAATGCCTTGCAAATGCTGGCACTATCTGGCTCTATCTTCTTGATTGCGATTGCCATCTTGGTGATCCGTTATGGCCATGTGCGCTACCCTTATGTGGATTGCCCAACGCAGCAATCAAATTAGTGGGCTATCGCCCTGCAAGCCTCGGCGCCATGCCCAAGCTAAAATTAGCCGTTCAATACGCCAGTGAGCATAGCTCTTTGCCCAGTCGAGCGCAGTTGCGCTCATGGGTGAAGGCTGCGCTTAGGGTGGACACGGAAGTCACGATACGCTTTGTCGATGAAGCCGAAGGGCGCGCGCTCAATAAACATTACCGGGCAAAAGATTACGCCACCAACGTGCTGACTTTTCCTTTAAGCGCGGAGCCGCATTTAATCGGTGACATCATTATTTGCGCGCCGGTGGTGGCCAGCGAAGCAATCGCCCAAGGGAAGTCCTTGATAGCGCATTACGCGCATTTAACCGTGCACGGCATCTTGCATTTGCACGGCTACGACCATGAACATGAGGCGCAAGCGGCCTTAATGGAAAGCATAGAAACTGCAATTGTCACAAAATTAGGGTATGCTGATCCCTATCTCATTACATAGGACGCCTGCCATGGCTGACGAGTCGGAAAAACCCAGTTTATTAGAACGTTTAAGTCATTTTTTAATGCGCGAACCAGAAGATCGCGAGCAACTTGTAGCGCTGTTACACGGCGCTTATGAAAACAGTTTGATGGATGCAGATTCGCTCGCCATGATAGAGGGCGTGCTGCAAGTCAGTGAAATGCAAGTACGCGACATCATGATCCCGCGCTCGCAAATGGATGTCATCGACATCACCCATCCCCCCGAAACTTTTATACCGCACGTCATTGAAACGGCGCACTCGCGCTTTCCTGTCATTGAAGACGACAAGAACGACGTGATAGGCATATTGCTGGCCAAAGATTTGTTGCGTTATTACGCCGGCGAAGAGTTTGAAGTCCGTGACATGTTGCGTCCAGCGGTGTTTATTCCCGAATCCAAGCGACTCAATATTTTATTAAAAGAATTCCGTGGCAATCGCAATCATATTGCCATCGTGGTCGATGAGTACGGCGGTGTCGCCGGCATGGTGACCATAGAGGACGTGCTAGAGCAAATTGTCGGTGAAATCGAGGACGAGTACGATTACGACGAAGAAGAAGACAACATCATACAAAATGCCGATGGCCAATACCGAGTGAAAGCCCTAACGGAAATTGCCGATTTTAATGCCGTGATAGGCTGCGAATTAAGCGATGAAGAATTCTCCACAGTCGGCGGACTGGTGGTCCATCAGTTTGGCCACCTGCCAAAACGCGACGATGAAATTACCTTTAGCGGCTTGCGTTTTAAAGTATTACGCGCCGACAGCCGCCGCTTGCACACCCTCATGCTGGAAGTGTTAAGCGACGCGGACGCGGCAGCCTAGCTGTGGCGTGGCTGCGCTAAAATTGCCGCTTTCAATCAAGGAACTTATTCTAGCTTAGCCTGCTCACAGCTTGCGTGGTATTTAAAAATAACGCTTTTTTGATTGGAGTTGGTAATGAAATACAGTGCATTATTCGCAGTAGTCTTGAGCTCGCTTTTATTAATGACGGCGGTTAAGGCTGACGAAGCGCACGCCGTATTGGATATTCCTACCCTAGAAAAAGATTTTGTGGGTGCCATAAACGGCTTTGACAAAGCAAAAATCATCGCCCAGTTTGGTGAGCCGGCCAAAGCCGACGACGTTAAAGTCAAAAGCACCGGCAAGGTAGTCGCCTCCATCTGGCAATACCACTACATTAATACCGCTGCCGATGGCAGTTATTATGAAACCACCGAGTTGGATTTTATCGATAACAAAGTCGTGCAAGTGGTGTTCATCAATAACGATGGCAGTGAAGGGCCAGACGCCGGCAAAAAATACGACGTGCCCAGCAAGACCGAGTAAACCACACCCAAACAAGTCGCCGTATTGCTTTGCGGTTAGGGGCTATAACAGGCTACAATTTAGCCCATGCTTAACTCCTCCCGTTTAGTCCAAGTGTTGTGTTTATTTCTATTAGGCGCAAGCTGTGTATTGGGTTTTGCGCCTTTTTACTTTTACCCCCTCAGCCTGCTCTCCCTTGCCGCCTTGTGCTGGGTTTGGTGGCAATGCGACAGCCCTAAGCAAGCCGCATTAGCCGGCTTTTTTTATGGCCTAGGCTTGTTCTGCGCAGGCATCCATTGGATCTACATCAGCCTGCACGATTTTGGTCACATGCCTATGTGGATGGCCGCCTTGGCGACCCTGCTACTTTGTGCATTTTTGGCCCTTTTCCCTGCGCTAGTGGGCTGGCTCAGCCTGAAAACCGTCAAGGCGCAATCCAGTCAATTGCTCATAGCGGTGCCGGTATGGTGGGCCTTAGCCGATTGGACGCGCAGTTGGATTTTCACGGGCTTTCCCTGGTTAAGCATGGGCTACAGCCAAGTGCCAGCCAGCCCTTTGGCGGGCTACCTGCCTATACTTGGGGTGTATGGGGTATCGCTTATAACGGTCGCGCTAGCATGCGCTGCGGCCTATTGCTTTAGCTCGCTGCCGGCTCCCGCCAAACTAAAACGCCGCTTAATCTATGGCATGCTGATGCTCATCTTATCCGGCTACGCCTTAAAGCAAGTGCAATGGACGCAAGCGCAGTCGGCGCCGATTAAAGTGGCCTTGTTGCAAGGCAATATCGCACAAGATTTAAAGTGGTCGCCTGACATGGTGGAGCGCACCTTGGTGCACTATTTGCGCTTGGCTGAGGCCAGTGACGCACAGCTTATTGTCATGCCGGAAACGGCCCTGCCCATGCTCTCCAGTGCCTTGCCGGATGAATTTAAAGCGCGCATCAAGGCGCTCGCGCAAAAAAATAATGGGGCGGTATTGGCCGGTGTGATTGAGTACCAGCAAGGCCAGTATTTTAATAGTATGCTGAATATGGCGGGTGCGGGCGGCGAAGTGTATCGCAAGTCGCATTTGGTGCCATTTGGCGAATTCATTCCATTCAAAGCCGTGTTTGCTTGGATTTACCGCGATTGGCTAAATATGCCATTAAGCGATTTGTCGCGTGGCCCGATTGGGCCTCAGCCTATGGCCATCGCTGGGCAAAAAGTGGCGATTAACATCTGCTACGAAGACGTATTTGGTGAGGAAATTATTCGGCAATTGCCAGCGGCCAGCTTATTGGTCAATGCCAGCAACGATGCCTGGTATGGACGATCCATCGCCGCCTATCAGCACATGCAGTTTTCGCAGGCGCGCGCCATGGAAACCGGCCGCACTGTATTGCGGGCCACTAATACTGGCGCCACCGCCATGATAGACAGGCGCGGTCAGGTGTTGGCGCAGGCCCCGCATTTTAGCGTGACTAGCTTGCAGGTCATGGCGCAAGGCTACAGCGGCAGCACCCCTTATGTGCGTTTTGCCAACAAGCCGGTTTTGCTGTTGTGTTTTCTAGGTTTATTGGCCATTTTTGTGCCTAATTTTTTGGCAAGGCGAGCTAAAACAAAGTAAAATTCCAGCTTTACGGCTTGCGGCAAAAGCCAGCAACTAAACCACGGGCATCCATCATGGCGCTTACATTTCAACAAATTATCCTCACCCTGCAAACCTATTGGTCGGACCGCGGTTGCGCCCTGTTGCAATCCTATGACATGGAAGTGGGTGCCGGCACTTCGCACACGGCTACCTTTTTGCGCTCACTTGGCCCTGAGCCATGGAAAGCGGCCTACGTGCAACCCAGTCGTCGTCCTAAAGACGGGCGCTACGGTGAAAACCCCAATCGCTTGCAGCACTATTATCAATTTCAGGTGGTGTTAAAACCCGCGCCTGCTGACATATTGGAGTTGTACCTGGGTTCCTTGGCAGCCTTGGGTTTTGATTTGAAAAAAAACGACATACGCTTTGTGGAAGACGACTGGGAAAACCCGACCTTAGGCGCTTGGGGCTTGGGTTGGGAAGTGTGGCTAAACGGCATGGAGGTCACCCAGTTCACCTATTTCCAACAAGTAGGGGGCATCAATTGCAAACCCATTACCGGTGAAATCACTTACGGTTTAGAGCGCTTGGCCATGTATTTGCAAGGCGTGGATAACGTTTACGATTTAACTTGGACCGTTGGGCCAAACGGCGAGCGTTTAAGTTACGGCGACGTTTACTTGCAAAATGAAAAAGAGCAATCGGCCTATAACTTTGAGCATTCGGATGCCGATTTCTTATTCACCGCGTTTACCGCGCACGAGAAACAAGCCCAGCATCTCATGGAAAACCAGTTGGCCCTGCCGGCTTACGAACAAGTGCTTAAAGCCGCCCATACCTTCAATTTATTGGATGCGCGCGGCGCCATTTCAGTCACTGAGCGTGCCGGCTACATAGGCCGCATACGCAACTTGGCCAGATCGGTCGCGGCCAGTTATTTAGACAGCCGTGCCCGCTTAGGCTTCCCTATGGCGCCCAAGGATTGGGCGGATGAAGTGTTAACCGATTTAGCCAAGAAAGCCGCAGCATGAGTCAAAAAAACCTGTTAGTCGAATTGTTTGTAGAAGAGTTGCCACCCAAGGTGTTAAACAAATTGGGTCAGGCTTTTTCTGAATTGCTATTTGAAAACTTGCACACATTGGGCTTGGTCGACACCAGCAGTGTCTTGACCGCTTATGCCACGCCCCGCCGTTTGGCCATGCATGCGACCCAGGTTGCGGCGATGGCCTCGGATAAAACCAGTGTGCAAAAACTAATGCCAGTCAGTGTGGGCTTGGACGCAAACGGGCAGGCCACGCCGGCTTTAATTAAACGCTTAAATGGCCTGGGTTTAGACGAATCCGCTGTGCCGCAACTCAGTCGTCAAATGGACGGTAAAAATGAGGCTTTGTTTATTGAGGTGACGCAAAAAGGCCAGAGCTTAAAAGACGGATTGCAATCGGCCTTAAACGAAGCCATCGCCAAGTTGCCTATTCCTAAAGTCATGAGCTACCAATTGGCCGACGGGTGGAGCAACGTTAATTTTGTGCGCCCTGCACACGGCTTGGTGGCCATGCACGGCAATGAGGTGGTGCCGGTTACGGCGCTTGGTTTAACGGCGACTGCGCAAACCCAAGGTCACCGTTTTGAGGCTAAGGTATCACCGATTACCCTAAAGAATGCCGATAGTTACGCTGCGCAACTTAGGCAAGAGGGCGCAGTGATAGCCAGTTTTGCTGAGCGTCGCGCTGACATTCTAGGGCAACTTAATGCCGCTGCGGCCAAACAGCAACTCAAACCAATACAAGACGAGGCCTTGTTGGATGAAGTGACGGCCTTGGTTGAGCGCCCCAATGTCTTGTTGGGCCAATTTGAAGCCGTGTATTTGGAAGTGCCGCAAGAATGCTTGATTTTGACCATGAAGGCCAACCAAAAGTACTTCCCTTTGTTGGACGAGCAGGCTAAGTTAACCAACCGCTTTTTGATTGTATCCAACATCAGTCCAGACGATGCCAGTGCCGTGATAGGTGGCAACGAACGGGTGGTGCGCCCGCGTCTAGCCGATGCCAAATTCTTCTTTGATCAAGACCGTAAAAAAACCTTAGCCAGCCGCCTAGAAAGTTTGAATAAAGTGGTTTACCACAATAAGCTCGGCTCACAAGGCGAGCGCACGGCCAGAGTGAGTGCCATGGCCAGCGCCATTGCCATGCAGTTAGGCGGGGCAGACTTAGCCAAGCGAGCCGCATTGGCAGCGCAATTGGCCAAGGCCGACTTGGTCACCGACATGGTGGGCGAATTCCCTGAGTTGCAGGGCATCATGGGCCGTTATTACGCGCAACACGAAGGCATAGACGATGACGTGGCGTATGCCATAGAAGACCATTACAAACCGCGCTTTGCCGGCGATAGCTTGCCACGTAATCCAGTCGGTATTGCCGTGGCTTTGGCGGATAAATTAGAAACCTTGCTGGGTTTATTTAGCATAGGTGAAAAACCCAGTGGCGACAAAGACCCCTTTGGTTTGCGTCGTCATGCCTTGGGTGTGCTGCGCATGCTAATAGAAAACAAGTTGGCTTTAAATTTGTCGGCCTTGTTAAGTACAGCGGCCAGTGGCTTCCCCGGCTTAAGCGAGGAAACGCGTTTAGCGGTATCGGCATTTTGCTTTGACCGATTGGCCAATACGCTGCAAGAGCAAGGCTACAGCGCCTTGGAAGTAGAGGCCGTGCTCAGTCAAATGCCAGAACAAATCCATCTGGTGCCGCAGCGTTTAGAAGCGGTTAAGGCTTTCTCTGCCTTAGCCGAAGCACCGGCCTTGGCCGCTGCCAATAAGCGCGTCAGCAATATACTGAAAAAAGTTGAAGCAGCAGTGCAGACGCAAGTGCAGGCCAGCTTGTTGCAAGAGCCGGCAGAAATAGCCCTGAATCAAGCCTTAATGGCGGTGGTACCAGAAGCCAATCGCTTGTTTGAGTTGGGTGATTACACGGCATCCTTGCAATCTTTAGCGGCCCTAAAAGCGCCGGTGGATGCTTTTTTCGACAAGGTCATGGTTAACGCCGATGACCCGGCCTTAAAAGCCAACCGTTTAGGCTTGCTGGCGGTCTTGCATCAAACCATGAACCGCGTGGCCGACTTGTCCAAACTGGCCAGCTAAGCACGGTAGCACTATGAAGTTAGTGATTTTAGATAGGGACGGCGTCATTAATCGGGATTCCGCTAATTTCATCAAAAGTCCCAATGAGTGGGTGGCTTTGCCGGGCAGCTTGGACGCGATTGCCTTGCTTAACCAATCCGGCTTCCGGGTGGCGGTGGCCAGCAATCAATCGGGTATCAGCCGCGGCTTATTCGATATGGCCACACTGAACAGCATACACGAGAAAATGAACCGCGAATTGGCCGCAGTGGGCGGCCGTATCGATGCCATATTCTATTGCCCGCATGCCGCAGATGACCATTGCCGTTGCCGTAAACCCGACGTGGCCATGGTGGAAGACATCGCTAAACGTTTTGCTGTGGAGTTGCATGGCGTACCGGCAGTGGGCGACGCATTGCGAGATTTACAAGCTTTTGCAGCCGTCGGTTGTCAGCCTATTTTAGTGTTAAGCGGTAAGGGTGAGGCAACCTTGGCCGCTGCCAAGGCCGACGTCGATCTAGCCTTGCCAGATAACACTTGGGTGTGCGCGGATTTAGCCGAAGCGGTGCAACGCATCATTGCTAGCCCGCATTCAGGATAAGCCCATGCTTTTTCTTCGCTCCAGCTTGTTTTTTATCGGCCAACTGATCACCGCGCCCATCTTTACGCTCATTGCCTTGCTGGCCTGGCCAGTCAATCCCATTTTGCGCAACCAACTTATCTCGGGCTGGGCACGCAGCATGATTTGGTGGTTACGGGTCACCTGCAATGTACGCCATGAGGTTAGTGGCATGGAAAACATACCCGATAAGCCTTGCATCATTTTGGCTAAACACCAATCGACTTGGGAAACCTTTGCTTTTCAAGCGATATTCCCTACCCAAGTTTACGTGCTAAAACGCGAATTATTGTGGATCCCCATTTTTGGTTGGGGGTTAGCCATGACTTCGCCGATTGCCATTAACCGCGCCTCTGGGCGTGAGGCGCTCAAGCAGTTGGTGAGTAAAGGTCAGGCGAGATTGGCGCAAGGTTTGTGGGTGGTGATATTCCCAGAAGGCACGCGCATGCGTCCCCATCAGCAGGGCAAATACCACATAGGCGGGGCATGGTTGGCCTGCCAAACTAAGACCCCAGTCTTACCGGTGGCGCATAATGCCGGCCATTGTTGGCCCAAGGGCTTCATTAAGCAAGCCGGTGTGATTAAGTTGCACATAGGCCCAGCCATAACCACGGCAGACCTCAAAGCCGATGCGCTCAACCTTAAAGTCGAGCAATGGATAGAGGCGCAAATGCAGGTGATTAACGCAGCATGAACCACCTGCTGACCTTGGCCAGCGGTGTACAAGTGCCCTACCAGCTCAGCCGCCGCCCACGACGAAGCGTGGGCTTAAAAATAAGCGCCCAAGGCTTGTTGGTGCATGCCCCGCAGCGCATCTCGCAAGCCGAGCTAGAAAGCCTATTAGTCAAAAAATCCGATTGGATAGTCAAGAAGCTGGCCGCCTTAACTGCCAATCAATTGCCGGCCATGGCTTGGCAACACGGCGAGAGTTTGCTTTATTTAGGTCAGCCTATGCGGCTGGTGCTAGAGCACGACGCGCAGTCTAAAGCAGTGCAGCACGAGCCCGGTATTTTGCAATTGGCCTTGCCCAATCCGCAGGATGCTAAGCTGGTGGCGCGTAAGGTGCTGGCTTGGTACAAGAAACAAGCCTTGTTGGATTTTAGCCGGCGTTTGGAACTGTTCGCCAGTAAGCTTGGCGTCAGCTTTGCTTGCTTGGCTTTATCTAATGCCAGTTCACGCTGGGGCAGTTGCAATTCGAGAAAACAAATCCGTTTGAATTGGCGCTTATTGCAAGCACCACCGCACATCATTAACTACGTGGTTTGCCACGAGTTAGCGCATTTAAAAGAAATGAACCACTCGGCAAAATTTTGGGCCATGGTGGCCAGTATTTGTCCGGATTACAAACGGGCCGAAAAGGAATTAAAAGCCCTGTCGGCCAGCTTGCATCGCATTTAGCGATTCATCTTTTAAGTCTAGAACGCTGGTTTTACCTTGGCGTTATTGTAGTTGGCCACGCCGTCCAAGATTTCTTTCTTGGCTTGATCGATATCGCCCCAACCGTTAATTTTGACCCATTTGCCTTTATCCAAATCTTTGTAATGCTCAAAGAAGTGGGCAATCATGTCTAAGCGCCAAGCCGATAAATCCTTATAGGTTTTAAGGTGGCCGTATAAACCGCACACTTTTTCTACTGGCACGGCCAATACTTTAGCGTCTAAACCGGCTTCGTCTTCCATTAGCAATACGCCTAGTGGACGGCAACGCACCACCACGCCAGGAATCAGTGCCACTGGCGTCATGACCAAGACATCAACTGGATCGCCGTCATCGGCCAAGGTGTGCGGCACGTAACCGTAATTGGTTGGGTACTGCATGGCCGTACCCATGAAGCGGTCTACAAAAATAGCGCCGCTGTCTTTGTCTACTTCGTATTTAACGGGGTCGCCTTGCATGGGGATTTCAATGATCACATTAAAATCATTGGGTACATCTTTACCGGTGGGTACTTGGTTTAACGACATGACTAAATCCTAACTATTAAAATGAATGAATGCTTTACTTAAATTTTGAGCCGCAATTATAACAAGCGAGCCGCTTAAACTAACGCCAATATTGCAATTAAACTTCTGGCGCTTGGCTAGCCTGCACTTGCACTCGGCAGCTTAGTAGCAGACCTTTTGGTATCAGCAATACGGCCAAATAAACCAGCAGTGGGATGATGATCAGTTCATCTAATTGGCCGAGCACGGGAATAAAATCCGGGATCAGGTCGAAGGGCAATAACAAATAGCCTATGGCTAGAGCCAACAACAGCTTGGCTAGGCGCGGTGTGCGCGGGTGCTTTAATAATAAACGGTAAACGGCCAACTCATGCTTGAGTTGCTGGGCGTAATTTTTTAATTGTTTAATCACGCGGCACCGCTAGCAGCCATTAGTCTATTTTTAAGGCATGACCAGTGAGGCGCTCAAAGGCTTCCATGTATTTTTCACTGGTTTTCTTTGCCACATCAGCTGGTAGAGCGGGCGCCGGGGCGGTTTTATTCCAACCGCTGGCTTCTAGCCAATCGCGCACGTATTGCTTGTCGTAGCTCGGTGGGTTCTTACCGACGACGTAGCTGTCGGCAGGCCAAAAGCGCGATGAGTCTGGGGTGAGTACTTCGTCCATAACGTGCAACACGCCTTGCTCGTCCAGGCCGAATTCAAATTTGGTGTCGGCGATGATGATGCCGCGTGTTAAGGCATAAGCCGCCGCCTCTTTGTACAAGGCAATGGCGACCTTAGCCACTTGCGCAGCCATGTCTGCACCAAGCAAGTCAGCGCATTGCGCTAGGCTGATGTTTTCATCGTGTTCTCCCACCGCGGCTTTACTGGATGGGGTGAATATGGGTTCGGCTAATTGCGCGGCTATCTGTAGGCCAGCCGCTAGGGGGATGCCGCAGACGGTGCCACGCGCCTGGTATTCTTTCCAGCCACTGCCAACCAAGTAGCCACGCACGATCGCTTCTATGGGCAGCGCTTTTAATTTTTTAACCACTACGGCGCGCGAGCCCAATTGAGCTTGCTCGGTCGGATCCGTCACCACGCTATTAGGGGCGATGCCGGTTAAGTGATTGGGCACTATGTGCTGCAGTTTTTCAAACCAAAAATTGGCCATTTGCGTCAACATGGCACCTTTGTGGGCGATGCCGGTTGGCAATATCACGTCGAAGGCAGACAGCCTGTCTGTGCTCACCAGCAACATGGTGTGTGCATCGATTTCATAAATGTCACGCACTTTACCTTGGTGTATGCGTTTAAGGCTGGCTAAGTGCGTTTGGAGTAAAGGCGTAGTCATGTGCGTGCTTTAAGCTTTAAAGGGTGGATGGGCTATTATAAATGCCAACTAAAGCCAAACAAAACATTATCTGCCTTGCCCGGTTTTAAGTGGGCTTCCAACTGGGTTTATTTGGCCAGGATGGGGCCAATTTTGACAATTTTTAAGGTGTTGGTGCCACCTGGGCTGCCTATCGGTTCACCAAAGGTCAGCAGCACCGTGTCACCCGGGCTGACCATTTTTTGTTGCAATAAGACCTGCTCCATTTCTTGCAAGATTTCATCTTTGTTTTTATTGCCCTGTTCAATCGGGAAGGGGTAAACGCCACGGTGTAAAGTCAGTTTTCGTCTAGCCAATTTATCTGGAGAAAGCGCGTAGATAGGCACTTCCGCATCGGCTCTGGATAGCCAGCGAGCGGCGTTGCCGGATTGCGTCAAGGCGGCAATGGCTTTCACTTTTAAGTGTTTGGCCGTGTAGATGGCCGCGGCGGCAATGGTTTCATCGGTTTTTAAAAAAACCTGCTCGGTTTTTTCGGCGTGCTCGAGTTTGATGTATTCTTTTTCCGCTTCCATGACCACTCGGTGCACGGCTTGCACGGTTTCCAGCGGGTATTGACCGGCGGCGGTTTCGGCCGACAGCATGACGGCATCGGTGCCGTCTAACACGGCATTCGCTACATCGGACACTTCTGCTCGCGTCGGGATGGGGCTGCTAATCATGGATTCCATCATTTGCGTGGCCGTGATCACCAATTTATTTTGCGCTCGTGCCATGCGTATCATGCGTTTCTGTAAACCGGGCACGGCGGCATCACCTACTTCCACGCCTAAATCGCCGCGGGCAACCATGATGGCATCGGATGCCTCAATGATGGCGGCTAAGTTGTCTATGGCTTCGGCCCGTTCTATTTTGGCGATGATGCTGGCATGGCCGCCAGCTTGCTTGACTAGGCTTCTTGCCAACTCGACATCCGCTGCGGTCTTAGGAAAGGACATGGCGATGAAGTCGGCTTCCAATGCCACGGCAGTTTTGATGTCCACACGGTCTTTTTTAGTCAAAGCTTCCGCAGACAAGCCCCCGCCTTGGCGATTGATGCCTTTGTTATTGCTAAGTACGCCACCGTTTAACACCAGGCAATGGATTTGGTTGCCTTTCACTCGGTCCACTTGCATGCTAATTCGGCCGTCGTCTAACAGTAAGACCACGCCTTCCGCCACCTCTTGCGGCAAGGTTTTGTAATCCAAGCCGACCTGGTATTGGTTGCCTAATTCGCAATCGGCATCCAAGATAAAGACGTCCCCGGTTTTTAGGTTGACCTTGCCCAATTCGAATCGGCCTATGCGTATTTTTGGGCCTTGTAAGTCGCACAACACGCCTATAGGCCGATTGAGTTTGGCGGCGATGGCGCGCACCATGGCGGCTCGGTGTATGTGCTCCTCGGCACTGCCGTGAGAGAAGTTGAGCCTAACCACATTCACGCCGGCCGTAATCATGCGTGCCAGCATTTCCTCGCTGTTAGACGAGGGGCCTAGGGTGGCGACAATTTTGGTTTTGCGTAAGGTCAAGCGCTTAGCCTTTTCAACGTAAGTATTGCTTTAATTTCAAATAAAAATGGGGCGTCTCGCCCCATTTTACGATGCTGCGCTTTAGGCTGAGTATTACTGCGCAGCACGTTGTTCTAGTATGGCCACCGCAGGCAAAGTTTTGCCTTCTAGGAACTCCAAAAAGGCCCCACCGGCGGTCGATATGTAATCCACTTTATCTTCTATGCCGTATTTCTGGATGGCCGCTATGGTATCGCCGCCACCAGCCAAGGTGAACGCCTTGCTGTTGGCTATGGCCATGGCGATGGTTTTGGTTCCCTCGCCAAATTGGTCAAATTCAAACACCCCGACCGGGCCATTCCAGACTACGGTGCCGGCATGTTTGATGATCTCTGCTATTTGACTAGCAGATTTCGAGCCAATATCAAAAATCATGTCATCTTTGGCCACGTTTTCCACGTCTTTGCTCACGGCCGGCTCGTCGGCTGCGAATTTTTTACCGCACACCACGTCGACGGCAATAGGGATGCTTGCTCCTCTTTGGCTCATTTTGTCCATTAAGGTGCGTGCTACCGGCACCAAGTCGTCTTCGCACAGCGAGCCGCCAACTTCATGGCCGGCTGCTTTTAAAAAGGTGTTGGCGATGCCGCCACCGACTACCATTTGGTCTACTTTTTCAGACAAACTTTCCAATACCGTAAGCTTAGTCGAGACCTTGCTGCCGCCAACAATGGCCACCATGGGCCGTGCGGGTTTGAGCAAGGCTTTGCCTAAAGCCTCCAATTCGTTGACCAATAAGATGCCGGCGGCCGCCACCGCAGCATACTTGGCCACGCCGTGGGTAGAGGCTTCTGCTCTATGGGCCGTGCCAAAGGCATCCATGACAAACACGTCGCACAGTTTGGCGTATTTTTGTGACAAGTCGTCGTTGTTTTTCTTCTCGCCTAGATTAAAGCGGCAGTTTTCTAGCACCACTAACTCGCCGGCTGCCACAGCAAGCTCGCCATCCAACCAGTTTTTGATTAAGCGTACCGGCCGATTGAGTTTTGCGCTGATCACATCGACCACCGGCTGCAATGAATTTTCTTCGGAATACACGCCTTCTTCTGGGCGGCCTAAGTGCGAGGTCACCATGACTTTGGCGCCGGCCTTTAAGGCAAAGTTGATGGTCGCCATGGAGGCGCTAATGCGTGCGTCGGATGTCACCTTGCCGTTGCTGACCGGCACATTTAAATCGGCACGGATCAAGACGCGCTTGCCTTGTAAATCCAAATCAGTCATTTTAATAACGGCCATGTTGTTCCTTTTTAACGGTGCGAGAAGTAAAGCCTAAGCGATGTAACGCACTAAGCGCATCAAATTACAGGTGTAGCCGTATTCGTTGTCGTACCATGCCACCACCTTAACAAAAGTCGAGTCCAGCGCCATGCCGGCTTCGGCATCGAATACCGATGGGCAGGTTTCACCGCGGAAATCGGTGGACACCACTTTGTCGTCGGTGTAGCCCAATACGCCTTTGAGTTCGCCTTCGGAAGCGGTTTTCATGGCCTGACAGATGGCCTCGTAGCTGGTCTCTTTAATCAGTTCGCAGGTTAAATCCACTACCGACACGTCTGAGGTGGGCACGCGAAAAGCCATGCCAGTGAGTTTTTTATTTAAGCTAGGAATCACCTTGCCCACGGCTTTGGCGGCGCCTGTGCTAGAGGGAATGATGTTTTCCAATATGCCACGACCACCACGCCAATCTTTATTGGATGGGCCGTCCACGGTTTTTTGCGAGGCAGTGGCCGCGTGCACGGTGGTCATTAAGCCGCGCTTAATGCCAAAGGCATCGTTCAGCACTTTTGCTACCGGCGCCAAGCCATTGGTGGTGCATGAGGCGGCCGATACGATGGCTTCGCCTTGGTAGGTTTGGTGGTTCACGCCGTAAACAAACATGGGCGTGTCGTCTTTGGCCGGGGCCGATTGCACGACTTTTTTCGCGCCTGCATCCAAGTGTTTTTGGCAACTTTCTTGGGTTAAGAAAAAGCCCGTGCACTCGATGACGATGTCGGCTTGTACTTCATTCCATTTCAAATTGGCGGGGTCTTTTTCTGCTG
>CAJBBQ010000213.1 GCA_903951385.1 uncultured Pseudomonadota bacterium | reverse complement strand
CTGGGGTAGTCATTTAATAAGGCCTCGGCCTTAGACTTTGCGTATTCTAATAAATCGGCATCGCGATTCAAATCGGCTATTTTCAGCATGGGCACCCCGCTTTGGCGTAACCCTAAAAACTCGCCTGGGCCGCGTAAATTTAAGTCAGCCTGGGCGATGGCAAACCCATCGCTGCTCTCGAAGATGACTTTTAATCGGGCGCTGGCCATTTCTGATAGCTTGTTTTGATAAAGTAATATGCAGGTGCTTTTAGCCGCCCCTCGGCCGACGCGGCCACGCAGTTGATGAAGTTGGCTCAAGCCCATGCGTTCGGCGTGCTCTATGACCATTAAATTCGCGTTGGGCACGTCCACGCCTACCTCCACCACGGTAGTGGCCACCAGCAGCTGTATGCGACCAGCACTAAACTCAGTCATTACCGCCTGTTTTTCTGCCGATTTAAGTCGGCCGTGCACCAAGCCTATGGCCAATTCCGGGAAAATAGTTTGCATCAAGGCGAAGGTGTCGTTAGCGGTAACCAATTGCAAGGCTTCCGATTCTTCAATTAATGGGCAGACCCAATAGGCTTGGTGGCCTTGCGCGCAAGATTCCCGAACGCGCTGCAAAATTTCGTCGCGGCGTGCCTCGGATACTAATTTGGTGACGATGGGGGTGCGCCCAGGGGGCAATTCGTCTATCACCGACACGTCTAAATCCGCGTAATAACTCATGGATAAGGTGCGAGGAATGGGCGTGGCAGTCATCATTAATTGATGAGGTTCCGGCTGGCCTTTTTGCCGCAAAGCCAAGCGTTGCTGCACGCCAAAACGGTGTTGCTCATCAATAATTGCCAAGCCTAATTGCTTAAATTGCACCGCCTCTTGAAATAAAGCATGGGTGCCCACCGCTAATTGCGCGCTGCCGTTTGCAATAGCCTGCATGGCCAGCTCACGGTCTTTTTTTGATTGGCTGCCGGTTAACCAGGCAGTTTGTATGCCAAGTGGCTTAAGCCAACCCAGCATTTTTCGATAATGCTGTTCCGCTAAAATTTCCGTGGGCGCCATCAGAGCCACTTGCCAACCGTTTTCTATGGCTTGCAAGGCGGCCATGCAGGCCACAATGGTTTTACCGCTGCCCACGTCACCTTGTAATAGGCGCTGCATAGGATGGGCCTGAGTTAAATCACGCTCGATTTCCAAGGCGACTTTTTGTTGGGCTGCCGTTAGGGCAAAGGGCAAGCTTTTGAATAAAGCCGAGACCCATTTTTTGGATGGCATAAACCTAGGCGCATCGACACTGCGGCGGCGCGCATAATGTTTGCGCATGGACAGTTGTTGCGCTAACAATTCGTCCAAGGCTAAGCGCCGACTGTGTGGCGTGGTTTTATCCGACAAAGCCACGACGTCGGCATTGGCGGCCGGGTTATGCAAGGCCTGCAAACTGTCAGCAAAACTGGGTAAATTTAAGGCTTGATAGATACTGGCTGGCAGCGTCTCTGCCCATACCTGATGACTTAAGGCGAGGCCAATGGCTTTACGCAAACTGGATTGGCTTAAGCCGGCGACGGTCGGATAAACCGGCGTAAGGGTTTTTGCAACGACGCTGGTTTCGCCTACTGCCTTGCAGTTCGGGTGCACCATTTCGTATCCAAAGAAACCGCTGCGCACTTCACCGTAAACCCGCAGTTTTTTACCCACTTTTAAGGCGGCTATTTGGCTAGGATAAAAATGCAAAAAACGTAAAGTAAGTTGACCGCTGGTGTCTTCCAATCTGGCCATCAAGGCTTTTCTTGGTTTGTAACTGACCTCGGCATGTACAATCTCGCCTTCCACTTGCACCGATTCCCCGACGCGCAAATCCCGCACGGCTGTTATGTGGGTTTCGTCGATATAACGCAGCGGCAGATGCAACAACAAACTCTGCAAAGACTGAATGCCAAGTTTACTTAAGTTGCTAATAAGAGGCTTGCTGAAGGCGGAGATGGCGCTAAGCGGGGTCATAAAAAACGGCGTCTAAAACAAGTGGCCAAAGCCAATTAGCTGACGGATTT
>CAJBBQ010000212.1 GCA_903951385.1 uncultured Pseudomonadota bacterium | reverse complement strand
GCGCTGGAATGCACGTTTTGCAGTACCGGTCGCCAAGGCTTTAATCGCAATTTAAGTGTGTCGGAAATCATAGGCCAACTGGCCATCGCCAACCGCTCCTTGCGCCAAGAACCGGGCTACGATATGTTGCCGGCCGATGAGCGGATTATCAGCAATGTGGTGATGATGGGCATGGGTGAGCCTTTGGCTAACTACGATAATGTCGTCACCGCCATGCAAATCATGTTGGACGATAACGCTTACGGTTTAAGCCGTAGGCGGGTCACCTTGTCCACCAGTGGTTTAGTGCCGGCCATGGACAGACTCAAAGAAGACTGCCCGGTCGCCTTGGCCGTTAGCTTGCACGCACCCAATGATACGCTGCGCGACGTGATTGTGCCCATCAATAAAAAATACCCATTAAAAGACTTGATGGCGGCATGCAATCGTTATTTAGAAAAAGCCCCGCGTGACTTTGTCACCTTCGAATACGTGATGTTGGATGGCATCAATGACACGGTTGAGCATGCTCAGCAATTGATCCAGTTAGTCAAACACGTGCCGTGCAAATTCAATCTAATCCCATTTAATCCATTTCCTAACAGTGGCTACGGCACCTCCCAACCCAATCACGTCCGGGTTTTTAGAGACGTGCTGATGCAAGCCGGTTTTGTCGTAACGGTGCGTAAAACCCGCGGCGAAGACATCGATGCCGCATGCGGGCAGTTGGCTGGCAAAGTCTTGGATAAAACCAAACGCAGTGCCAAGCACATCGTCATTGAGGCGGTTTGATGATGCGTTTGTTTAGCCTTAATGCTTTCCTCATGCTTGTCCTGGTTTTAATCCTGCCAGCGTGCACCACGCAACCTGAGAACTTTAATGACAAGCCTAAGGAACGGGCGCAGGCGCATGCTGATTTGGGTGCGGTGTATTTGCAGCAGGGCCGCTTGGATGTGGCCTTAGAGGAATTTAGCCTGGCCAGTAAAATTGAACCCAGTTATGCGGCGGCTTACAACGGTTTAGGTCTGGTGCAGGCTGCGCTGGGTCAAGATGCGGTGGCGGAACTTAATTTCAAAAAAGCCGTGCAATTGGAGCCGCTTAATTCAGAAGCGCACAACAATTACGGTAGTTTCTTGTGCGCGCGCAATCGCTTGGACGAATCAATTAAAGAATTTATGGCGGCACTAAAAAACCCCTTGTATGCGACTCCGGTCATGGCATACACCAATGCCGCCGTCTGTTCCTTGCGCAAAAACGACAGCGTTCAGGCAGAAGGGTATTTGCTGCGTGCCTTGCAGCTAGACCCGTTGGCCAGTGTGGCGGCCTACCAATTGGCAGCCATCCAATTTAAGCGCAAAGATGCGTTGGCGGCTAAGAAAACCTTGCAAGCGGCCTTGTCGTCAAAAGCCAGTGCCGACATGCTGTGGTTGGCCATTCAAATTGAACGCGCGCTGGGTGATGCAAATCTTGAAGCCAGTTATGCGTTAGAATTAAGGCAGAATTATCCAGAATCAGAGCAAGCTCAGTTATTACAGG
Organism: uncultured Pseudomonadota bacterium; assembly: GCA_903951385.1. Lineage (GTDB taxonomy): Bacteria > Pseudomonadota > Gammaproteobacteria > Burkholderiales > Methylophilaceae > Methylotenera > Methylotenera hypolimnetica. The sequence continues at coordinate 165 of CAJBBQ010000212.1, read as the reverse complement.
GTGTGAGACCATGACAGACGAGATCAGCCAGGCCGCAGAGTTGCCGCCATTGGGTGCGGCCTTAGCCGCCGCTAGAAACGCTAAAAACCTGAGTGTGCAAGCCGTTTCCGATACCTTGCGCTTAAGCATAAAGCAAATCAGCGCATTGGAAAGCGATGATTTTTC
>CAJBBQ010000211.1 GCA_903951385.1 uncultured Pseudomonadota bacterium | reverse complement strand
TGTTAAAAAACTGCGTGATGCAATCCACAACAAACTCCATGGGCGTGTAATCGTCATTTAAAAGCAACACCTTATACAGAGGAGGCAGTTTGGTTTTGGCCGGCTTGGTTTTAATCGCCGTGTTATTTGCGTGTTGCGTCATAGGCTTTTATTTTGGGCTAAGCGCTGAAAAATTCAAGTCAAATTTAAGCGGTGACCACTTAAATTTTTCCTGTCGTTGGGGTGGGATTACGGGAAAATTTTAACGCTTTTAACGATGCGGTCTTGCGTTTGCACGATCTCTAAGACGTGCTTGCCCACCTTGAAGCTGGTATTCGATTCGGGGATGTCTTCAAAATGCTCAATGATCAAGCCATTAAGCGTACGTGGGCCGTCCAGCGGGAATTCTAAATGCAGTTTTTTGTTTAGTTCGCGCAAGGTGCTGCTGCCGTCCACCAGCCAGCTACCGTCTGTTTCTTGTTTGAAGCCGCCTAATCGGGATGGCGATTGCGTGGTGAAGTCGCCTATCATTTCTTCGAGTATGTCCTCTAAGGTGATCAAGCCTTTGAACTCGCCGTATTCGTCCACCACCAAGGCCACGCGTTGTTTGTTTTCTTGAAACTGCTGTATCTGTGTGTAGAGCGGGGTGCCAGAAGGAATGAAGTAGGGGTCGCTGATGACTTCCATTAATGCCGCTTTATCCAGCGTCTCGTCTGCGCTGTGCGCGCGTAGCTGCGACATGATTTTGCGCAGGTGCAAGATGCCTATCATTTCCTCTTGCTCGCCTTGGTGCACGGGTAGGCGAGTGTGTTGGCTGTTGGCAATTTTTTCCAAAATCGCTTCCATGGGTTCGTCTAAATCTATCGCCTCAACCAAGGTGTGGGCTGTCATCACGTCGTCTACGGTGATGCTTTCTAACTCAAACAAATTCAACAATATGGATTGGTGTTTCTTGGGCATAAAGTGCCCGGCATCGGTGACGATGCTGCGCAATTCATCCATGGTTAAGGACTGCGTGCTTTCTTCGAAATTGACGCGAATTTTTAATAGGCGCAATAATGCCCCAACAAACAAGTTGATGAACCACACCACCGGGTACAAAACTTTTAGCAGCGGGTAGAGCAAGTAGCTGCAGAATATGCCTAATTTTTCTGGGTAAGCGGCAGCGATGACTTTAGGTGAAATTTCACTGAAGACTAAAATAGCAAAGGTTACGGCCAAGGTGCCGGCCATTAATACCCATTCGCCTTCACCAAACAGCTCGACGATGATGACCGTGACCAAGGTGGCGGAGGCGGCATTGGCGAAGTTATTGCATAGCAAAATAACGCCTAGCAGTTTGTCGGTTTTAGCCAGTAGCTTGCTAGCCAGGCGAGCGCCTCGGTGGCCTTGTTTGACCAGATGCCGCAAGCGATAACGATTGAGCGACATCAAGCTGGTTTCGGCTATAGAAAAAAAGCCGGAAATAACCAGCAGTAGGATTAAGATGCCTAACTGCCAAGAAATGGGGATGTTGTCCAATGCGTCTTAGTCGGAGATGAAGTTATGGTGAGTGTATACGGGGATGAGGCCAATAATCAAGTGCGACTAGAATGCCGCACTTGATGGACTCGGTCTAAGGTTGAATTTAGGCAAAATCGGATGGGTGCGGCTCAGCCACGTCGGCTTTTTTCCCGCCTTTAGCGGCATCGTCTTTTTTCTCTACATCACCAATTAAATTCGCGCGACTCACGCCCAGCCACATGGCGATGGGGCAGGCCACCAGCACGGACGAATAGATGCCGAATAAAATACCGATGGTGAGGGCCAAGGCAAAGTTGTGCAGCACTTCACCGCCAAACAGCAGCATGGAGCCGACCATGGTTTGCGTCATGGTGTGGGTGATGATGGTGCGTGACATGGTGCGGGTAATGGCGTTGTCTATGACTTGCACCACGCTGGCTTTACGCATCTTGCGGAAGTTTTCCCGCACGCGGTCAAACACCACCACGGATTCGTTCACCGAGTAACCTAACACGGCCAAAATAGCCGCCAGCACGGTCAGATTGAATTCCCATTGGAAGAAGGCAAAAAAGCCTAAGATGATGACCACGTCGTGCATGTTGGCGATGATAGCGGCCACGGCAAAACGCCATTCAAATCGTAACCACAAGTACAAGACTATGCCTAAGCTGACAAAGAATAGGGCTAGGCCGCCGTTTTCATACAGCTCGTCGCCCACTTGCGCGCCGACGGATTC
>CAJBBQ010000210.1 GCA_903951385.1 uncultured Pseudomonadota bacterium | reverse complement strand
TGATTTTTAACAGGTCTAAAGTGGTTTGCAAACTGACTTCAAAGGTGCGTAAGTTGCGATTATTAATGCCGATTAAGGGCGTATCCAATTGCAAGGCCAAACCCAACTCATCGGCATCGTGGACTTCCACCAGCACGGCCATGCCCAACTCGTTTGCCAAGGCTTCTAATTTTTGCATTTGCGCCAATTCCAAGGCCGCCACAATCAGCAAAATGCAATCGGCACCCATGGCACGTGCTTCAAACACTTGGTATTCATCGATGATGAAATCCTTGCGCAACACCGGCAGCTTGCACGCAGCACGCGCTTGTTTTAAGTAAGCGGCCGAACCTTGAAAATATTGCTCGTCGGTCAACACCGACAAACAGGCGGCGCCGGCTTTTTCGTAACTTTTAGCAATCTCGGCCGGTTTAAAATCTTCGCGTATTACGCCCTTAGACGGGCTGGCTTTTTTAATTTCCGCTATCACCGCCGCTTTATTCGCCATGACTTTTTTATGGATGCTGCCGACAAAGTCGCGCGGCTCACCTTGCGCTTCTGCTTGGGCTTGCAATTGATCCAAGCTCACGGCCAATTTGCTCGCAGCGACCTCGGTTTTTTTGGTGGCTAAAATTTTATTTAAAATATCGGACATGGTATTTTCTATTTATGAATTAATGGGGCTAGCATACAGCATAGTGTTGCAGTGCGTTTAATTTAGCTAAGGCCAAACCTTGGTCTATCACCTCGGCTGCCTTGTTGATGCCGGCCGCCAAACTGTCGGCCAACCCGGCCACATAAATAGCAGCCCCGGCGTTGAGCAACACGATGTCGCGCGCCGCGCCCAGCTCGCCGTTCAACACCGCCAATATCATGGCTTTGGATTGCTCGGCATTGTCGATCTGTATGCTGGCAAGTTGATGCACTGGCAAACCAAATTGCGCCGGGTTAATGGTGTATTCGGTGACTTGGCCATTTTTTAATTCGGCCACGTGGCTGTCGCCAGTAAAGGAAATTTCGTCCATGCCGTCGGCACCGCACACCACTAAGACGTGCTCGCTGCCTAATTGCTGCAACACTTGCGCCAATTTAACGGTCAAGGCTGGCGAAAACACGCCCATGATTTGGCGTTTAGCATTCGCCGGATTGGTCAGTGGCCCTAGCAAATTAAACAGTGTACGCACACCCAATTCACGGCGCACCGGGGCCGCATGCTTCATGGCGCTATGGTGATTAGGGGCAAACATAAAGCCTATGCCGATTTCTTCCACCGCACTGGCCACTTGCGCGGGCGTTAAATTCACATTGACGCCCAAGGCTTCCAAAACATCGGCACTGCCGCAGCTAGACGACACAGAACGGCCACCGTGCTTGGCCACTTTTGCCCCGGCCGCCGCCGCCACTAAGGCGCTAACCGTGGAAACATTAAAGGTTTGGATGCCGTCGCCACCGGTGCCGCAGGTGTCTATCAAATGCGGACCCGCTTGGGTGGCTACCTTAGTCGATAATTCGCGCATGACACTGGCAGCCGCGGCTATCTCATCCACGCTTTCGCCTTTGATGCGCAGTGCCACTAAAACTGCAGCCATTTGCGCGTGCGTCAACTCCCCCGACATCACTTGCCGCATCAAGGCCTGCATCTCGACAAAGCTCAAGTCTTGGCCGTTGATGAGTTGATTTAAGGTCGGTGCAAATGCCATGCTTAGGCTTTCAGGAAGTTCTGCAACAAGGCGTGACCATGCTCAGTCAATATCGATTCCGGATGGAATTGCACGCCTTCCACGCTCAAGGTTTTATGGCGCACACCCATGATTTCACCGTCTTCGGTCCAGGCCGTGATCTCTAGGCAATCGGGCAAGCTGGCTTTTTCTATTACCAAGGAATGGTAACGGGTAGCGGTGTAAGGGTTAGGCAAACCGCTGAACACGCCGATATTGTGGTGGTAAATTAATGAGGTTTTGCCGTGCATCAATTGCTTGGCGTGCACAATTTTGCCGCCGAAGGCTTGGCCTATACTTTGGTGACCTAAGCAAACACCGAGCAATGGAATTTTGCCGGCAAATTCTTTGATTAAGGGCACGCTAATGCCGGCTTCATTGGGGGTGCAGGGGCCAGGTGAAACCACAATGTGGGTAGGCTTGAGCGCCGCCACTTTGGCTAAATCAATTTCATCGTTACGGTAAACCTGCACGTCTTGCCCCAACTCGCCTAAATACTGCACCAAGTTGTAGGTGAAGGAATCGTAATTATCTATCATCAGTAACATTGTTTTTCACCGTTTTCTATCATGATGGCCTCTAATATTAAGCGCCGACAGGCCTTTAATTGTCCAGCCCTGCTTGCACTAACTCGGCCGCACGCAACACCGCTTTGGCTTTATTTTGGGTTTCTTCCCATTCGCTTTGTGGCACGGAGTCGGCCACGATGCCCGCCCCTGCTTGCACGTAGAGCATGTTGTTTTTAATCACACCGGTGCGGATGGCAATCGCCACGTCCATGTCGCCATTAAAGCCTAGGTAACCGACGGCGCCCGCGTAAATACCGCGCTTGCTCGGTTCCAACTCGTCTATGATTTCCATGGCCCGCACTTTAGGTGCGCCACTTACTGTGCCGGCTGGAAAAGTTGCTTTAATGACGTCTATGGCGTCCATGCCGTCTTTCAGTTTGCCTTCCACGTTGCTGACGATGTGCATGACGTGTGAATAGCGCTCTATCATCATGTTGTCGGTGACTTTGACGCTGCCGGTTTGTGCCACACGACCCACGTCATTGCGGCCTAAATCCATCAATTGCACGTGCTCGGCACGCTCTTTTGGATCGGCCAATAACTCCTCGGCCAAGGCCAAGTCTTGTTCACGGTTTTTACCACGCGGCCGGGTGCCGGCAATCGGCCTAGCCGTGACCGTGCCGTTTTCCAATCTCACTAAAATCTCTGGGGACGCGCCCACCACGTGGTGATCGCCCATGTCGTAATAAAACATATAAGGCGACGGGTTAAGGCTGCGCAATGCGCGGTACAAGGACAAAGGCGGGGCGGTGAATTTTTGTGCCATGCGCTGCGAATAAACCTAATCGAACCGGTGGATATCGATGAAATCTACCTGGAAGACGAAGGTGGGGGAGCCTGTCTTGTATGCCACAAATAGTTGAAATTTTCTTTCCGTAACGCTAGCAATTGGTCTGCGTCAACTACCTTGGTACGGCGATCCCTGAATGTCAATAAACGTACAACTGAACTATTCTTGATAGAGGCTACTCAATTGTTCAAGTAACTGTTTACGTTTTGACTCCGGCATCGC
>CAJBBQ010000209.1 GCA_903951385.1 uncultured Pseudomonadota bacterium | reverse complement strand
TGCCATGCGCAAACCCAATTATGCATCGCCTGCGATGTCAGTCTTGATAGTGAAATGATAGTCACAAAAAGCATCGCCAGTTGGAAAACCTCAGCACCTATCGATATACACAAACGCCCCTGCTTATTTCTAATGCTGGCTTGAAGCGCTAAGCCTTCTAACCGGGGCGTAACTCAATCTGTGTAGCGGGGAAACACCATGCAAAGCCAACATTTCTAAGTGTAAAGCAGTCGGGTAGCCCTTATGCTTGGCAAAACCGTATTGCGGGTACTGCTTATCCAATTCGTACAACTGCGCATCCCGCGCCACTTTGGCTAGGATGGAAGCGGCCGATATGGCTTTTACTTTGCTATCGCCTTGCACAATGGCAACGCATGGAAAAGTGATCTTTGGGCAGTGTGTGCCGTCAACTTGCACCAAATCCGGACGAACCGCAAACCTGGTTGACATCAGCTCTATGGCGCGCTTCATGGCCAGCAAACTGGCTTGCAGTATATTGATTTGATCAATTTCTGCTGCGCTACAACTGGCTATAGCCCAAGCCAAGGCATGCTGTTTTATCTCTATGCTTAAGGCATCCCGTTTCTTTTCCGAAAGCTTCTTGGAATCAGCCAATCCCGCTATCGGTCGGCTTGGGTCCAATATAACCGCCGCCGCATACACGGAACCGGCTAAAGGCCCTCGCCCCGCCTCATCCACACCACAAATCAATTGGCTGGCCTGCATGCTTAGCTAGGAAAAATCAGCCAGTATCATGCTGCTGGCTTTTTCCGCATTATTCTGTTTTAGGCTTAAGTGTATTTTGCTGAACTCGGCTTTCATCTCTTCTATTGCGTCTGTATCGCTTAGCAACTTAATGGCTGCTTCCGCTAATTTTTCTGGCGTAGCATCGTGTTGCAGCAGTTCGGGCACAATAAATTTACCGGCCAATACATTGGGTAAGCCGACATACGGCTGCAAGAGCATGCGTTTTAATATCCACCAACTTAAGATAGGCATGCGGTAGGTAATCACCATGGGTTTTTTCAGTAAAGCAGCTTCTAATGTGGCCGTGCCTGAAGCCACAATCACGATGTCGGAGGCTTGCATGGCATCGTGTGCGTGACCGAATAAGATCTGTATGGGCAGCGGCTCGTGCTCATGAAATAAAGCCAATTCGAAAATTTGTTTGCTTTCTCGGGTAACAAAAGGCACTAAAAATACGGCATGCGGGTAGTCTGTATGCAGTTTTTTTGCCGTTTGAATAAACAAGGCAGCATGTTGCTGCACTTCACTCTGCCGACTGCCTGGCAACATGGCTACCACCAAGTCAGTGGGCTTGAGTCGTAAGGTAGCACGTGCTGCAGCCGTATCTGGCTGCATAGGTATGGCGTCCGCTAATGGATGGCCGACGTAGCTAACCGGCACCCCTGCCTCTTGGTAGAGTGCGGATTCGAAAGGAAATAAAGTCAATATATGCGCTACCGCACGTTTGATTTTATTTAATCGGTTTTTGCGCCAGGCCCATATGGATGGGCTGACATAATGGATGGTTTTAATGCCCTGTTTCTTTAATTTTTTTTCTATGTGGAAATTAAAGTCTGGCGCATCGATGCCTATGAATAGGTCGACGCGGTGATTTAAAAAATGCTTAATCAATTGTCGCCTGATGCGCATCAAGCCGAGGGCATGCTTAATCACTTCCAGATAACCACGAACCGACAAGCGCTCCATAGGAAATAACGATTGCGCGCCCTCTCGCATCATCTTAGGGCCAGCTATGCCGACAAACTCAATGTCACTGCGTTTGTTTTTTAAAGCTTGCATGAGCAGGCCGCCCAGCATGTCCCCAGAAGCTTCCCCAGCCACTATGCCTATTCTGAGCATGAGCTTACCTGATGATGCCGCGCGTGGAGGCATTGAGGAAATCCGTCAGCACACGAACGTCATCCCCAGTCACGTTACTAATTTGGAGTTTCGCCTCAGCTAAACCGAGGCCTTTGCGGTATAAGGTTTTATAGGCACGTTTAATCTGCAACAGGCTGTCTGCCGAGAAACCCCGGCGCTTAAGGCCTTCCGCGTTGATGCCATGCGGCTTAGCATCGTAACCGGCAGCGGCTACGTAGGGAGGAATGTCTTTAAAAACCACTGACCCCACAGCCGTAATGACGTGGGCGCCAATCTTGCAAAACTGATGCACCAAGGTAAAACCGCCAAGAACAGCGTAATCATGCACTTGCACGTGACCGGCCAGGGAAGTATTGTTGGCTAACACCGTGTGATTGCCAACTTGGCAGTCGTGAGCGATGTGCACGTAAGCCATGATCCAGTTGTCGTTTGCAATTTCAGTGACGCCACGGTCTTGTGTCGTTCCACGATTAATCGTACAAAATTCACGTATGGTATTGTGATCGCCAATGACTAAGCGAGTCGGCTCACCTTGGTATTTTTTATCTTGCGGCGCCTCACCTAATGAGGCGTATTGATAAATACGGTTGCCTACACCTATGCGGGTATCACCATTAATAGTGACATGGCTAGCAACAACAGTATCAGCGGCGATGCGGACCTTGGGCCCTATGATGGAGTAAGGCCCCACCTCCACACTGGAATCGAGCTCTGCAGTTGGATGGATGATGGCCGTGGCATGAATTTTTGCCGCTAGCATCCGGCTTACTCTTTTTTATCTATCGCTTTAAGTATGCACATCATCTGGGCTTCAGCCACGACGTGGCCATCCACGCTGGCTACGCCAGAGTATTTCCATATGCCTTTTAAAATTCGATCTATCTTCACGTTAAAGACAATTTGATCGCCAGGTGACACCGGGCGTTTAAATCGTGCACTGTCTATGCCTGCAAAGTAATACACCGAGTCATCACTGGGTTTTACGCCCATGGTTTTGAAGGATAAGATGGCAGCGGCTTGAGCCATGGCCTCTACAATCAAAACGCCAGGCATAACCGGATGGTAGGGAAAATGCCCAGGGAAAAATGGCTCGTTAATCGTGACGTTTTTTAAGGCCACGATTTCATTGCCTAATTCCATAGAAATGACGCGGTCTATTAGGATGAATGGGTAGCGATGTGGCAGGTGATCCAATATTTCATGGATGTCCATGCTGGTAGAGGTCGTGGTGTTGGTCATTTTTATCTCGGCTTACTGTAAATGATGTTCGCTAATTTAATTACGATGCAATCTTGTTTTCATTATCTCGATTTTAACAGAGCCAGCTGTTTTTCGAGATTTTTAATTTTCCTTGCCAGCTCGTCTAAATGCCGTATTTGCGCTGCGTTATTTAGCCAGTCTTGGTGCGATTGGAATGGCATAATGGCCGTGTAAGTGTCTTGTTGTAGCAAAGAGCGTGTAATCATGCTGCCGGCACTAACGGTCACGCCATCGACAATTTCCAAATGCCCTAAGACCATGGCTGCCCCGCCTATCTTGCAATGTTTGCCAATTTTAGTGCTGCCGGCAATGGCCACGCAAGCAGCAATAGCCGTGTGCTCGCCTATCTGGCAATTGTGACCAATTTGAATTAAGTTATCCAATTTAACGCCATCTTCAATCACGGTATCGTCCAAAGCGCCGCGGTCTATGGTGGTATTGGCCCCAACATCGACATGGTTGCCTAGCCGAACACGGCCTAACTGAGGAATCTTGAGCCAAGCTTGCGATTCTTGGGCATAACCAAAGCCATCGGAACCCAAGACTGCACCAGAAAAAATATGGCAATGCTGGCCTATGCTGCTGTGGTGACCTATGGTGACATTGGATTCCAATTGACTGTGTGCCCCTAGGCTAACATCATGTTCGATGACGCAGCCGCTGCCAATTTGCACGTGCTCTCCCAAGACCACACCCGCGCCTATTACGCTTAGCGGGCCTATGCTGCATGAGGATGGGACGCTGGCGCTGGCATGAATCACCG
>CAJBBQ010000208.1 GCA_903951385.1 uncultured Pseudomonadota bacterium | reverse complement strand
CCGATCTGCCTGCGTTAGTTTGCCGGAGCGCACTTATCAGCTAAGTCCACAGCAGGTTCAGAAAAAAATTCACGAGCGTTTCACCGCGCCTATTTCCCTGCTCAAAGTCTTTCAAGTGAACTTGCTCAATCCCGTGGTTAGGTTTGAGCAAAAAAACGGTCGCATGGAAACCCGTTTTGATGTGAAGCTCAGCCATACACCAAGTGGTAAAGCCTATAGCGGCAAGGTCATGGTCTCGGGCGAGTTGCAATTTGACGCCGTGGCCAATGCCATTGTGTTAAACGAGGTGGAAGTGGATCAGCTTAGTTTAGACGGCGAGAAGACTAGCCACATGGAATTTGCTAACGTGGTGGCCCAAAGCTTGGCTGCGGAAAAATTAAACGGTGTCAGTCTGTATGCCTTCAAGTCTCAAGATTTGAAATTCGGCACCGATTACTACCAAGTCAAAGCCATGCAAATTACCGATCGCGGTTTGCAGATTACCTTTAGCCGCATCAGCCAGCCATAAGCAGTCGTTTTAGACCATCAAGGCGGCCATGACTTGCCGGCCCTCGCTCATCAAAATATTATAGGTTCGGCAGGCGGCGGCCGTGCTCATGCATTCTATGGCGATGCCTTTTTCTGCTAGCGCGAAGTAAGGGGCACCCGTCAAAAAATGCTGCTTTTCTCCTGTGCCCAGTAGTAAGACTTCTATCTTATGGTTGCGGTGCAATTCGATTAGCTTAGCGACTTGGCTAAGCCCAATCTCAGTAGAGTGTTTGACGTCCCAATCGTGCAAACACAGTTCTGGCATGACGATAAGGCTGTGGCCAAAACGCTGCTTATTGATTTCGATGTAAGTCTCGCTGTAGGCGGTAATTAAATTTAAGTTTGCCTGCGTGTTTAAGTGCAATTTCATGGGCGTTGCTGATCTCTATTAGTGCCGGTCTTAACGGGCTTACATTGAACCAAATGGCCATTCTAATGTAAACTAACGCCTTTAACTATTGCGCTTTATTAATTAAAAATTAATAAGCTGGCCTGGCATCATGCAAGCATCCAATCAAAAAAAATTAGAAAAATCCAATAAGCTGGCCAACGTCTGTTATGACATACGCGGCCCGGTCTTGCAGCGTGCCCGTCAAATGGAAGAAGAAGGCCAGCGCATCATCAAGTTGAACATAGGCAACCCGGCGGCATTTGGCTTCGAAGTGCCTGAAGAAATTCAGCAAGACGTCATACGCAATATGTCTAAAGCCGGTGGTTACACCGATAGCAAAGGCTTGTTTGAACCACGCAAAGCCATCATGCACAGCACGCAAGCCAAGCACATTAAAGGCGTAACGGTAGACGACATCATTATTGGTAACGGCGTGTCTGAGCTGATCGTGATGGCCATGCAAGGCTTGTTAAATAATGGCGACCAAGTGCTGGTGCCTATGCCGGATTACCCTTTGTGGACAGCCGCCGTGACCTTGGCCGGCGGTACCGCGCGGCATTACCTGTGTGATGAAGCCAGCGGTTGGATGCCCGACCTTAAAGACATAGAGTCCAAAATCACCGCTAACACCCGCGGCATCGTGGTGATCAACCCAAATAACCCAACGGGCGCATTGTACCCACCGGCGATATTGCAAGGCATCATAGAGATTGCTAGGCACCACGGCTTGGTTATTTTTGCCGATGAAATTTACGACAAAGTGCTCTACGATGGCCACACCCATACGTCCATCGCGTCTTTGGCCGATGACATCTTATTCGTCACCTTCAACGGTTTATCTAAAAATTACCGTACCTGCGGCTACCGTGCCGGCTGGATGATATTAAGCGGTGAGAAGCAGCACGCTAAAGATTACATAGAAGGCCTCAATATGCTGGCCTCCATGCGCTTGTGCGCCAACGTTCCGGGTCAGTTGGCCATACAAACGGCACTGGGCGGTTACCAAAGCATAGACGATTTAGTGGCGCCAGAGGGGCGCTTATGCAAACAGCGTGATGTGGCATACAAATTATTAACGGCCATCCCTGGTGTTACCTGCAGTAAGCCCGCCGCGGCCATGTATTTGTTT
>CAJBBQ010000207.1 GCA_903951385.1 uncultured Pseudomonadota bacterium | reverse complement strand
CGGCAATTACCATGGCTCGGGTTGCACCATGACCAGTGCCATTGCCGCCTGCATGGCGCACGGATTAAGCATGGAAGACGCCGTTGCCGAGGCGCAAGAGTTTACTTGGCAAACCCTAAAACACGGCTTTAGGCCAGGCATGGGCCAGTTCATACCCGATCGCATGTTTTGGGCGCGCGATGAAGAAGATGCCGTGGTTAACAGCGGCGAAGCCTCCAGTAAAAGCCATTAAAACAGCGCGCCTCTCATGATAAAAGGCTTGTATGCCATTACGCCGGATGAAACCAATACCGGGCTATTGCTGACAAAAGTGGCCTTGGCCTTGCAAGGCGGCGTGAGCGTCTTGCAATACCGAAATAAATCAGCCGATCATTCATTACAAGCTCAGCAAGCACGGGCCATCTTGCCCTTGTGTCGTCAATACGGCGTGCCTTTGATTATTAATGATTCGGTGGAACTTTGTTTAACGTTAGACGCAGATGGTGTGCACATAGGCGCTGATGACGGCAATTTAGCAGAAATTCGCAGCAAAATAGGTAAAGGTAAATTACTCGGCGCCTCCTGCTACAACCGATTGGATTTGGCTTTGGCTGCGGCCAAGGCCGGGGTGGATTACGTGGCTTTTGGCGCTTGTTTTGCCTCCAGCACCAAGCCTAATGCGCCGGTTGCCGATTTAAGTTTGTTTGAATTGGCTAAGGCACAGTTAAGCATTCCAGCCGTGGCCATAGGCGGCATTAACTTGGCTAACGCAGGGCAGGCGATAGACGCGGGAGCCGCTTCGGTAGCGGTAATCCATGCCATTTTTAATGCAGATGACGTAAAATTAAGCGCACAAAAATTCACTCAATTATTTAGCAACCAAGCGTAAGGCTCAACCATGACATCCACTAACCAAACCTTATTTGAACAATCCCAACGGCTGATTCCGGGTGGAGTGAATTCGCCGGTCCGGGCTTTTCGCAGCGTAGGCGGCACGCCGGTTTTCTTTAAAAAAGGCTTGGGTTCTAGATTGTGGGACGTGGACGGTAAAGAATACATCGATTACATCAATTCCTGGGGCCCGATGATAGTCGGCCATGCGCATCCTGAAGTGATCCAAGCCGTGCAGGCTGCCGCCGAAAACAGTTTGTCGTTTGGTGCGCCAACCGGTTTGGAACTGGAGATGGCCCAGTTAATTAATAAATTAATGCCCAGCATGGAGCAGGTCCGTCTAAATAGCAGTGGCACTGAGGCGACCATGAGTGCGATACGAACTGCACGTGGGTTTACCGGTCGCGACAAGATCGTTAAATTCGAGGGTTGTTACCACGGCCATTCAGACGGCTTGCTGGTGAAAGCCGGTTCCGGTTTGCTGACCTTTGGCGAGCCCGATTCGGGTGGCGTGCCAGCCAGTGTCGCGGCGCATACGTTGACTTTAGAGTACAACAACAGTCAGGCCTTGGAAGATTTGTTTGCGCAAGTGGGCGATGAAATTGCCTGCGTCATTATTGAGCCTGTGGTGGGCAACATGAATTTGATAGTGCCGCACCAAGCATTTTTACAAACGCTTAGGGCGCTTTGTACTAAACACGGCGCCGTGTTGATTTTTGATGAAGTGATGACCGGTTTTAGGGTGCATTTGGGTGGGGCGCAAGCGCTTTACAACATCAAACCAGACATGACCACTTTAGGTAAAGTGATCGGTGGCGGCTTACCGGTTGGGGCATTTGGTGGCCGTAAAGACATCATGCAATGCTTGGCGCCGGTGGGTAAGGTGTATCAGGCGGGGACCTTGTCTGGCAATCCGATTGCCGTTACCGCTGGTTTAAAAACCTTGCAACTCATACAAGCGCCTAACTTCCACAGCAAATTGGCCGCGCAAACGGCAAAATTAGTGGAGGGCTTAAAAGCCGCGGCCGCTGAGGCTGGGGTGATTTTTAATGCGCAAAATGTCGGCGGCATGTTTGGTTTGTATTTTAGTCAGCACTGCCCCAGCAGCTACCATGAAATCATGCAATCCAACAAAGAGCACTTCAACCGCTTTTTTCACAGCATGCTAGACAGCGGCGTCTACTTGGGGCCATCGGCTTTTGAAGCCGGCTTTGTTTCGGCCGCGCACACCGACGAAGACATCGCGCTCACTTTAGCGGCCGCTAGAAAAGCCTTTGCATCACTTTAGCTGTCGACCATGCAATGTTTGGCTTATTTAAAGGCGTCCAGCTTAATTATTCTGTAACTTTAAGCGGTATCTTATTGAACAGATAGGCATTTAACGGTAAACTTTAAGGTTCCTCTAAATGTTTTGTGATTAGATAATATGGCATCAGGTTTAAGTAAGGCAATCCACGTCAATTCAGGCAAGCCAGCGCAGCAAGGTTTATACAATCCGACTAACGAGCGTGATGCTTGTGGCGTTGGATTTGTGGCGCACATTAAAGGCAAAAAATCCCACGATATCGTGCAAAAAGGCTTGGAGTTATTAACCAATCTGACGCACCGTGGCGCGACTGGCTACGATCCAAAATTAGGCGATGGCGCCGGTTTGCTCATGCAAATGCCCGATGCCTTTATGCGCAAAGAAGCGGCTAAATTAGGCATTACTTTGCCGGCAGCTGGCCAATACGCCGTGGCTAACGTGTTCTTACCGCAAGCAGCGGAAAACTGTCAGGCCTGCGTCAGCCTGATCGCCAAGATAGTCGCAGAAGAAAAACAAAACTTGCTAGGCTGGCGCGATACGCCTGTCAACAACAGCAACATAGCCCAAGCAGCACGTGATGTTGAACCGACTATGCGCCAATTAATCATAGGCGCTACGGACGCAGACCAAACGGTGTTTGAGCGTAAATTATTCGTCATCCGTAAGCGCATTGAGCACGCGGTTCGCGCGCTTAATTTGCAAGACAAAGCCACCTTTTACATCCCTTCCTTATCATCTCGCACCATCGTCTACAAAGGCATGTTGCTGGCCAATGAAGTGGGCGTGTATTACCAAGATTTAAACGACGAAACGTTGGTGTCGGCTTTAGCCTTGGTGCACCAACGCTTTTCTACCAATACCTTCCCTGCCTGGGATTTAGCGCATCCGTTCCGAATGATTGCGCACAACGGCGAAATCAATACCGTGCAAGGTAACGTCAATTGGATGGCGGCGCGTCACGAAACCATGAAGTCCAGCGTGATAGGTGAAGATTTAGAAAAATTGTGGCCATTGATCGTGGACGGCCAGTCCGATTCTGCCTGTTTTGATAACTGCCTAGAGTTGCTAGTGGCAGGCGGTTATTCCTTGCCGCATGCCATGATGATGTTGATTCCAGAAGCTTGGAGCAACAACAGTTTGATGGATCAAGAGCGCCGGGCTTTTTACGAATACCATGCCGCTTTGATGGAGCCATGGGATGGCCCAGCCGCCGTCGCCTTCACCGATGGCCGCATGATAGGCGCCACCTTGGATCGCAACGGTTTGCGTCCAGCGCGTTACTTGGTGACCGATGACGATTTGGTGATGATGGCCTCGGAAATGGGCGTGCTGACTTTCCCACAAGAAAAAATCGTAAAAAAATGGCGCTTAGAGCCGGGCAAAATGTTGTTAATCGACATGGAACAAGG
>CAJBBQ010000206.1 GCA_903951385.1 uncultured Pseudomonadota bacterium | reverse complement strand
CTGGTTTACCACACCTATTTAGGTGAAGACGGCAAACCGCACGTTAGTGCAGGACCCTTGCTGATGTCGGGTGAGAATTTATCGATCTTTTTCTTTAACGAAATTAACCGAGCACGCCCACAAGTCCATTCATTGTTGCTAAGGGTGATGGCGGAACGCTCACTCACGGCCTTCAATAAAGAACATTACTTCCCGCACATGCTGGTATTTGCCGACCGCAACCAAGTTGAAAAAGAAGAAACCTTTGACATCCCGTCTGCGGCTCGCGACCGCTTCATGATGGAAATCCCCATTGCCGTGCCATCCGACCCAGCCATATTGGAATCCCTGGTCTTCGATACGCGCTATCATGATGTCGATGCCTTGGTTGGCAAAGTGCCCGAGGATTTGTTGCAGTTTGATCAACTCAATGGCTTTGCCGCCACACTGCAAAACAGCATCAGCGCTAGCCCTACCCTACGCAATTACGTCTTGGATTTATGGCGCGCAACCAAAACGCCTACTGAATTTGGCGTGAAGATCGCTGGCGTGGACATGAACCGCTTAGTGCTATCTGGCGCCAGCCCTCGAGGCATGGGTATGGTCTTACGCGCCGCTCGGGTCAACGCGTGGTTGAACAATCGCACTGCGGTATTACCAGAAGACGTTCACGCTGTGTTCCATTCCACTGTGGCGCATCGCTTGGTATTTAGCCCGGTTTACGAAATGCGTCGCACGGAAATTGCTAGAGAAATGCTTAGCGGCATCATCAACGCGATTGCCACGCCTTAAGCTAGCATCATCAGCGGCCATTTAATGTCTGAACAGCACATCAAAGAGTTTAGCTACCACATCGGCTGGCGTTCGCGCTCGCGTCGCCCTGGTCGCCATAAAAGCAACCAACGTGGCATGGGCATGGAGTTTCGTGGTCACACCACGCTATTAGCCTACCCGGATCCTAGACGCATAGACATCAGGCAAACCATACGTGACCCATTGGAGCAAATCCATGTGCGCTTGTTTAACCAAAAAAGCGTTACCCCGGTGTTTGTCCTGTGCGACCTATCCGGTTCCATGCAATACGGCGCCAAACAAAAAAAATTAGCCGTAGCGGCTGACATAGCCCAATCGGTCGCCCAATCGGCTACGCGTAATCGCGACTTGGTCGGCTTCATAGGCTTTGATGACGTGGTCAGGGAAGATTGGCTGTGCACGCTATCCGCCAGGCCGCATAGCACTGTGGAAATGGCAGAAAACCTGCGTGATTACCAAGCCGCCGAAGTGGGCAGCCGCGGCGTCATCGACACCGTTCGTTTATTGCCTCGTGAACGTTCGCTGATTTTTATGGTGTCCGACTTTCACATGCCCATCAGCGATTTAGAAGAATCCTTGGTATTAATGCAACGCCACCATATTGTCCCGGTGGTTTTATGGGACTCCACTGAATACACGGATTTGCCAGAATTTGGCATCACCAATGTCACCGACCCTGAAACTGGCGCCAAACGCACGCTGTTTTTGCGCAAAGCTTACCGCGAGCAAATATTGCAAAGCTTTGCTGAACGCCGCGAACTCATCAAATCCTTGTTTTCGCGCTACGACATGGAGCCTTTTTTTGTGGAAAACCACTTTGATGCCGATTTACTTACCGACTATTTCCACCAATACGTGGCAGCCTAAATTAATGAGTATTTTTATGCGAACCCGATTTTTATTAGCGCTATGCGCATTATCCTTGGCCACACAAGCGGTATACGCCGACATCATTTTGCCGGACGTGGACGCCAAATACGTAAGCCTTAAACAAATCAACCCTAGCCGTGATGCAGGCTACGTGGTCGGTGACGTATTGGACAGGACCATCATTTTAAATGTCAAAAAGCCTTACGAGCTGGTTAAAGAATCCCTACCCATAGAGGGCTACGAACACCGCTACCGTGGTCAGATTTCCGGCATAGAACTGATCAAAATCAGTCACCAAGAAAGCGCTAGCAGCGAAGGCGTCAACCACGAGTTGCAATTGCGCTATCAAGTATTCACCACCGGCAAATTAGCCAAACCGGCTGCCCTGCGCGCGGAAATTGTTAAGTTACGCAACACCAACAGCAAAGAAATAGTGCAATACCGCATCCCCTCCTATTCATTCCGCATCTCACCGCTGTCGGTATTCGGCGCGGTTAAATTAAAAGAAGAAATGAGCCCCTTTGTGCCTGCCTTGTTTCTGGATGATCAAGCAGACCTGCTGCAGCTAAGCCTTGCCATAGCAGCGCTAAGCCTATCTTTGCTAGGCCTGCTCTACATCCTTGGCGTGCATGCATGGCTGCCAAGAATGGGCGCCCCATTCGCCAAAGCCTACCGTGACATACGTAAAATGCCAGACAACGAAGCTGGCATACAAGAAGCCGCCACGCGTTTGCATGCAGCCTTAAACAAAACCGCAGGCGGCGTTTTGTTTAATAGCAACTTAGACCAGTTTATAAAAAACAAACCGGCGTACGCACCCTTAAAACAGGAATTAGAACGCTTTTTCAGTCTATCAAGCTTGGTGTTTTTTGCGCCCGTGGCCCACACCCATCTGGGTGTTAGCCCTAAGCTATGGCTGCAACAGTTCTGCCGGCAATTGCGCGATTGCGAGCGCGGATTGTTGCCTAACGTTAAAAACAAAGTGAGCCAGTAATGGGCTTTGCTCACCCACTGCTATTATGGCTGCTGCCTTTGGCCGCCCTGCCTATCCTGCTGGATAGGGCCAATAGCCGTGGCTACTCATGGGTAGCCATGTTGCCTAGCGACCCCCTATCTAACTTAATCGGCTTGCTGCTGAAAATTCTGGCTGCCATCAGCCTGTTTTGCATTATTTTAGGCTTGGCTGGGCCGCACAGTCTGGAACAAAAAATCCAACGCATAGGCGTAGGCGCGCAAATAGGCATGGTGATAGACCGCAGCGCCAGTATGGACGACCCTTTTTCAGGCGGCACGGCAGAGGGCCGAGTCGGGGAAACCAAATCGGTGGCCGCAGCCAGAATAATGAGCGATTTCGTCAGCCAGCGTAAAAATGACATGATAGGCGTGGTGACCTTCAGCAACTCCGCCATGTACGTGTTGCCATTAACCGACAGTCGCGAAGCGGTACTGGCGGCCATAAGCGCCACGGCCGGCAACTCATTATTTCAAACCAATATTGGCGGTGGCTTAACCAGTGCCGTCAGTTTATTTGAACGCGTGCCCGATTCTGGCTCCAGGGCCATTATCTTAATATCAGACGGTGCTGGACGCGTCGGGGCAGAAGTGCAACAAAAATTACGTGACTGGTTAGAGCGTTACAACCTGTCTTTGTATTGGGTGGTGTTACGTCAACCGGCTGGCGTCGATATTTTCGACCCAAAATACCAAGACCATTATGAGGAAATGCTGCCATCGGAAGTGGAATTGTATAACTACTTCAACCTGCTACGTACGCCCTTTCACGCTTACCAAGCGGAAGACCCAAAATCCTTAGCGGCGGCCATAGCCGACATCAATCAAAAAGAAAAGAAACCCATCAAATACATGCAAAGAATTCCTGGTCATGATTACACGCAACTCTGTTATTTCATTGCGGCTCTCATGATAGGCCTTTTGCTTAGCGTCAAATACTTCGAGCTTAGAACCTGGAACACAAAACCATGAGCCTTAAATTGCCATCTATCAGAGTAAAAACACTCACGCTATTCTTAGTCGTCATCGCCACCTTGGCCAGTCTTGCGATTGCCTATGAGGTCAACCGCATCCGGCAAATCTACGCCTTCAATCGGGCGGTAAGCACAGGTAAAAACCCGCAAACCGACAAGCAAAGTTTTGAAGCCAAGTATGCCACCGCCTATTGGTTAGCTAAAAACGAACGCTATAAAGAATCCACTTTGCTCTATTCGCAACTGACGCAAAAAGGCACGCCCGCGCAAAGGGCAGCAGTGCAGCACAATATAGGCAATATGTTCTTTTTAAAAGCCTTGCAAGTCAGTGGCGGCAACGATCCTAAAGTACGCGACGAGGTCGAGTACTTACTGATGCAGGCGCACAGTTCTTATAAACAGGCGCTCAAGCAAGACAACAGCAATTGGGGCACGCGTCGCAACCTTGACCGCGTCATCACCTTATTACCAGAAAATCCTACCCCTGGTGTGGGCGAATCCGACTCCCCTGGCCTAATCATGGGCAATATACCGAATGGCTTGCCGTGAAAAAACTCATCGCTTATTTTAAGTCCAATCGTGACACGGCTTTGCTCAGCAGCGCCATGCTGCTGCTATTGTTAGCCATGCTTGAGCCCACCATACCGCTTAAGCACAATATTTACAGCTACTTCCTAGTCGCCGATATTTCACAAAGCATGAACGCGGTGGACATGCGCATCAACGGCAAACCGGTATCGCGTATCGCTTACACCCAGCATTTAATGCATGAAACCGTGGCATCGCTGCCTTGCGATACCAAAGTCAGCATAGGCCTATTTGCCGGCACAAGCGTCGCGGCCCTCTACACCCCTATTGAAGTGTGTGAAAATTTCGCCGCCATACAAGACACCATAGATCACCTAGATTGGCGTAACGCCTGGGCCGGCAACAGCCGCGTGCGAGAAAGCTTATACAGCATCGCTAGAGCCGTGCGCGGCTTCCCTGAACCAGCGCAAGTGGTCTTGGTAACGGACGGTGAAGAAGCGCCCAAGCTGCATGCATTCAACACCAGAGATTTAACTAGTTTCCAAGGTGCGGATGACTGGTTATTGGTCGGCGTAGGCTCAGAAAAAGGCACGGCCATACCTAAATTGACTGAAAAAAATCAACTCATAGGCTATTGGTCTAACGACAGCTTTGCCCTGCAGCCGGGCATCGCGCAAATTTCCGAATCCAACCTAGGCACACGGGATGACAGCGTGGCGGGCGCCAACGATAGGTTTATCTCTAAGCTGGACAGCGAGTACATGAAAAACGTCGCCAAGGAAATTGGCGGTGACTACGTGAATGGCGATGACCTGCATAATGTATTGGATGCCATGAAAAAGCAAAAACCGGCTAGGCGTGACATAGCGCCGTATAATTTGAGCAGGGTGTTAGCTGGCCTTGCGGCACTATTATTACTGCTTGCCTATGTGGGCAAACACCCCTGGGCGCAAATACAATCGAGCTTAAAGTTTTACAAAAAAGAATTATTAAAAAATCGAGTCAGTGCTAACGAAGCCAGCATTGCCCACGACAATCAAGTCCGTTAAACCGGCAGCGTCGCCAACCTTAGGTACACACGTAAACGCCGGTATTCCTCAGCGTCCACCGCATCGGCAGGTATCAGCACGTAGCGCATAGGGTAATACCACGCCGCCTCTTGCAAGCGACAATGCACCACTGACAACAAGGGCGTGACCACAGTGCTAGGCATGACACGCACCGCCTGCCTACGACCATCCTGAAAATGAAGGGTAACGCTGTTGTCTGGCATAAGCTGCAAGGCCACGACCGAATGCTTTAAACGCCTTAAGCCATGCAGCAAGATGGCATGACTTGTGGCCGCCGCCAGCACTAGGCAAGCTACCACTCGCCACGGCCAGGGCCAAGGCAACACGCTTAGAGAAACTATGCCCCACAAACTCATGGCGCCCAATAGCGAACACAAAGCAATGGATGGCCTGAGGCCTAATTGGATGTGGTGCATATTTCCTAAAGCAGAGCGCATAGCGGCTAAATTTATGCTGCGTATGACGCTTCAATATATAATGCCTTTAGCCCCCTAATTACCCACTACGAGTGACCCATGGCAAACAACGATTGGCAAGAATTTCAATTCATACAAGGCGCGGTTTTTAATAACGAAACTATAGTCTCATTTGGCAACATACAAAATGAACTGTTGTGCGCAGCACAAGCTGACATCGTATGCGACTTGTCGCACTTGGCCACGCTGGCTTTAAGCGGCGACGACGCGCTGACTTTTCTGCAAGGCCAGGTGACCAACGACGTTAATTTGCTCGGCACAGACAAGGCCCATTACAGCGGATACTGCAGCCCTAAAGGGCGTTTATTGGCTTTGTTTTTGGCTTACCGTCAGGCACAAACCGTCCACTTGCAGCTAAATGGCAAGCTGGCCGAAGCCATAGCCAAACGCCTAAAAATGTACGTCATGCGCTCTAAGGTCAATTTAGACAACGTCAGCGACGCTAACGTGAAGCTGGGCATCAGTGGGCCCAATGCCGAGCAAGCTTTGTCGGCTTTTTTCAGCACCATCCCTGCCCTAGCCTTAGAACTCAGCCACAATGAAAATGGCACTTTAATTCGCTTGAGCGGGCCATTACCGCGCTTTGAAATCGTCTGCCATACCGACACCGCCAAACGCATTTGGTCGGAGTTAAAAAAAACCTGCAAGCCGGTAGGCAAAGCCGCATGGGAATGGTTAGAAATACAAGCCGGCATTCCGGACATACAGTTGACCACCCAAGAAGAATTTGTGCCGCAGATGGTTAACTTGGATTGCCTTAACGGCATTAACTTCAAGAAAGGCTGTTACACCGGGCAAGAAATTGTCGCCAGAACCCACTACTTAGGTAAAGTCAAACGCAGGACGCATTTACTCCACCTAGCGACCTCGGTGCCTGCACAAGCAGGGATGGACGTCGTCACGGACAAACAGGAAGTGGTAGGCAAGGTAGTCAGAGCGGCGCCCGCGCCCAATGGTGGCTACGCCGTCTTGGCTGAAATCCGCTTAGACAGCATGGATGCCGGCGATCTTTTCATTAATGGCGTCAAGCTTGAACTGCGCAGCCTACCCTACGCCTTAAGCGCTGATTAAGGCTGAGCTTTAGGCAGGATGGTGGGCTTGGCGCCGTCTAAGACTTGATAAAAGACCTCGTCTTGCTTGACCATGCCCAGCTCACTTCTAGCGCGTTCTTCAATGGCGGCGCGACCACTTTTCAAATCCAGCACCTCGGCATCCAAGGCTTGATTTCTTGCCTTTAAGGTGAGGTTGGTCTCTTGCGTCAAACTGATTTGACGGCTTAACTTCCACACGCTCAGCCAACTGCCTTTGCCCAACCACAGTGGATACTGCAGCAAGGCAATAAGGGTAATGAAAATGAGGGTGAGCGCTTTCACAAGGCTTATTTAAACAATTGGTAAAACGCACCCATGCCGGCGTAACTAGAGGCGTCGCCTAGCTCTTCTTCTATGCGCAACAATTGGTTGTACTTAGCAATACGCTCAGAACGGCACAATGAACCGGTTTTGATTTGCAAGGCATTGGTTGCCACTGAAATGTCGGCGATGGTGGTGTCCTCGGTCTCACCAGAACGATGCGAAACCACCGCGGTATAGCCGGCACGTTTTGCCATTTCTATGGTTTGGAAGGTTTCGGTCAAGGTGCCGATCTGGTTAACTTTGATCAATACTGAGTTAGCCACACCGCGCTGTATGCCCTCACGCAAAATTTTGCTATTGGTCACGAATAAATCGTCGCCGACCAATTGCGTGGTTTTGCCTAGGCGCTTGGTAAGAATGTCCCAGCCATCCCAATCAAATTCGCCCATGCCGTCTTCTATGCTGATAATTGGGTATTTATCGCACCAAGTGGCCAGGTAATCGGTGAATTGAGCCGATGATAAGGCCAAGCCTTCCGACTCCAAGTGGTATTTACCGTCTTTATAAAATTCCGTACTGGCGCAATCCAAGCCCAAGTAAACATCGCGGCCTGGCTCGTAACCGGCAGCAGAAATCGCTTCTAAAATCAGTTGTATGGCCGCTTCATTGGAAGGCAAATTAGGCGCAAAACCGCCTTCGTCACCCACCGTGGTGGCCAGGCCTTTTTTATGCAGTGTTTTTTTCAATTGATGAAACACTTCCGCACCGCAACGCATGGCTTCACGGAAGCTAGGCAAACCGGCGGGAATAATCATGAACTCTTGCATGTCCACGCTGTTATCGGCGTGCGCACCACCGTTGATGATGTTCATCATAGGCGTAGGCAATTGCATCGCGCCTGAACCGCCTAAATAGCGATACAAAGGCAAACCGGATTCTTCGGCCGCGGCACGGGCACAGGCCATGGACACGGCTAAAATGGAATTCGCGCCTAATCGGTCTTTGTTTTCCGTGCCGTCTAATTCAATCAAGGTTTTATCGATAAAACTTTGCTCTTCGGCATCCAAACCAATAATGGCTTCGGTGATTTCGGTGTTGACGTTTTCCACCGCCTGCAACACGCCTTTACCTAAATAACGAGCACTGTCGCCATCACGCAACTCCATGGCTTCCTTGGCACCGGTAGAGGCGCCTGAAGGCACGGCCGCACGGCCTATCACGCCGCTTTCCAGCAAGACATCGCACTCCACCGTCGGGTTGCCACGTGAGTCTAAAATTTCGCGGGCGATAATATCAACAATTGCACTCATCACTTACTCCTCAAATTAATGGTTTAGCCACGAATCGATGGTCTTAAACCGTTTTAGCTAGTTCTTATAATGTACTTTCTATGAAGCCGGCTTTTTTCACCAGCTTATCTAAATCCACTAACACGGCTAGCAGCTCCTGCATTCTATGCAAAGGCCAAGCATTGGGGCCATCGGACAAAGCCCGATCAGGATCCGCATGGGTCTCCATGAAAATGCCGGCTATGCCACT
>CAJBBQ010000205.1 GCA_903951385.1 uncultured Pseudomonadota bacterium | reverse complement strand
TATAATCTAAACTAGCCGCTGAGGAAAAAATCATGACACAAGAAGCCAACACAGAAATTTCATACGACGACCCTAAGCGGCATGCCATGGCAAACCGCTCCACTTGGGTGAGCGTGGCGGTCAACAGCCTATTAACTGCGGCACAAATAGCGGCCGGGTTTATGGCGCATTCGCAAAGTTTGATTGCCGATGGCATGCACTCCTTGTCCGATTTGGTCTGCGATTTTTTAGTGTTAATCGCCAGCCATCACAGCAAAAATCCAGCCGACGAAGGCCACCCCTATGGGCACGGGCGCGTTGAAACGGCCGCCTCTTTTGTCTTAGGCGCAATACTGGTCGCAACCGGCGGCACCATCATGGTGACGGCCGCCATCAAATTACAAAACATTGAGCAGTTACCGGCAGTGGCGCCCTTGGCATTATGGGTGGCCTTGATTGCGCTGTTGTGCAAGGAATTGTTGTTCCGTTACATGTTGGGTGTGGGCGAAAAACTCCGCTCGCCCATGCTGATTGCCAACGCTTGGCATGCTAGATCGGATGCCGCTTCCTCACTGGTGGTGGCGGTGGGCATAGGCGCCAACCTAATGGGCTTTATGTATGCCGACTCCATCGCGGCTATTTTGGTTGGCTTTATGATCGTGCGCATGGGCATCGTCTTCGCCTGGGATGCGTTTCAAGAATTAATCGATGCCGGCTTGTCATTGGAAGAAGTCGACAGCATTAGGCAAACGCTGATTGATACCCAAGGCGTGGTCAGCTTGCATGAACTGCGCACCAGGCGCATGGCGCACCGTGCCTTGGTCGATGCACACATATTGGTGGACCCACGCATCAGCGTTTCCGAAGGCCACAGCATCGCCGAGCACGCCCGCGAACGGGTGCTAAAAAGTCACCAAATGGTGTCAGAAGTGTTGGTGCACGTTGATCCAGAGGACGATTTAGAACACGACAGCAATGCCCTACGCATGCCAGGCCGAGAAGCCTTATTAGAAAAACTGGCGCCGCTTACCGCAGAATTAGGGCCATCCAAGCGGGTGGTGTTTCATTACATCGCGGGCAAAATTGAAGCGGAGCTGTACTTGGCGCATGACGCGTTTAAAACCAGTGCGGCCCTTAAAAAAGCCCAAGCAAAATTAGATAAGCAGCTTGTCGGGCACGCTTATTTCAGCGCCATCACTGTTCACTGCAATGCCTTAAACTAAAGGTTTAGAAAAAAAAGCCCGGTTAAGCAATGCTTAACCGGGCTTTTTTATTGCATTAAAAACTAGCGGAAACGCCTAGCTGCGCTGAGATGCCAGGCATGGCATAAGCTGGGGCATATTCGTATTTTTCGTCAAATAGATTTTCTGCGGCTACAAACAATTCTGCTTTTTTACCTAGCGCTGGTACGGGGTATGAAACGCGAATATTTGCAACTGTAAATCCTTTAACTTGTTGAGTATTGCCTAAAACTCCTCCGGACCACTCAAAAACTCTAGTAGCTGTATTGGCATACATTTTCGTTTGATGCTGAGCATCAAAAGCAACCTTAAAGTCCCCGACATGCCCATTTAGGCCTACGGCTATTGAAGATTTTGGCATGTAGGGTAGATTCAAGCTAGAGTTAGGGTCTAGCCAAGTATAAGCCGCGGTTAGAAGCCAATCTGCTCCTACTTGTTGTTTAAGTGCTAACTCAGCACCATTTGTATGATCCCCACTTGTTGTGTATCCACCTCTAGTGCCTGCAGAACCATATGAATAAACCCATCGACTTTCAACTTCATCATGGAAAACACTAGCGTCAAATTGGGTGCCTTGAATAGGCCTAACTTTGAAACCAGCTTCATAGTGGTTCATTTCATTAGCAGATAATGTCTGCCAATTTGATCCGGCATAACCAACAACTGCAACGGCCTCCTGTCCAGGATAATTAATACCCTTAGAAGCATTCACAAAAAATGTTGCTCTATCCGATACTAAAGAAAGCCCTGCATGAGGGGCCGTTTTTGAGCTGTAAACATTATGCTCATAGAACCTTACCCCAGCTGAAGGCACTAGCGACCAGTTATCATTTAGAACTACAGCTTGGCTCAAGGCAAAATAGGGAGATGTAATTCTTAAATTAGGCATATCTAGCATTGCTGAAGTAACGCTATTCGATTTTCCAGATACGCTATCGTAATCTAGCCCAGCTAAGATTGAGCCACCAATCCAAGGATTGTATTCTTCTTTGAATCTAAAACCTGCAGTATCAAATTCCTGCTTATATCTCCAGGCAAAACTAGGGGAGTTATTCCAAGTAGCTGATCCTTCGGTGTAATAAGCCTTCAAATCTCCGCGTAGGTTTTCATATTGGTGTGCAATACCGACGGTCATCATACCGGCATCGGTGGCGTATTTAGGTGCAATACCATTTTGAAGGTTGCTTGGATTTGGATCTTTTGCATAATTGTCTGTGTACAAAAATGTGGCGTAAGCATTCCAATTCTGATTAAAGTCGACACCCAAACGACCCATCACATTTTTTAATTCGCCATCAGCATTGGCACGATGCCCATTTGATTTCATGAATCCTTCAGATAATACAAAATTAATATTGTCCTTTTTGACAGATACACTAGCCTGCTCAGTAACTGTTCCAAATGAACCTCCAGTCAATCTAGCTTCGCCATGAACTCCCTCTGTAATTGCACTTTTCGATGTCAAATTTATTGAAGCGTAATTGTTGCCATTAATTTGTGGTTGAGGACTCTTATACACAGTGATGGAGCTCATTCCATTTACAGGTAAGATATCTAATAAAGAATGCCCCCAAACAGGACTGTAAAAAGGCACGCCATCTATATAGGTTTTTATTTCACTGCCTGGCCTGCTGGTGCCTAATCCTCTTATATATACACCGCCTCCTTGATCGCCACCGTAGCCACCAACTGGGTTATATCTCGATATTTCTACGCCGGGCGTAGTTCTTAGGGCTGATGCAATATCCACGGCATTAAGGTCTTTAATTTGCTTGTCGGTAATTAAAGCAGATGAGCTTGAATAAGCGTCTATGTCTATTGATTCAATCAATGGCGAGGCTGTTACTTCCACATCCGGCAATGCCCTGTTTAACTCTGCATATGCTTGGCCAGATATAGCCAACAATACGGCGAGAGTGATTTTGTTATTCTTCATGGTCTACTCCTGAAATTTAATGCTGGTGGTGTTCGTGATGCTGCTTTTTTTCGGGGTCATTTTTAGTACCGAACAAGCTGAATAAATGCAAACGATGCGGATCCACCGATTTTTCGGCGGCCGTCAGTTTGCTGACTAAGGATTGTGCTTTAGCCGATGGAATACCGGCTTTAGTTAATGTGCTAAGGTCTTTTAAGCCATCGGCACCGCAAGCCATGATGGTCCAATTGCCTTTAACGCGTTGCAATAAAGCGCGCCCACCCCGTTCACCTTGCACCCAATCGGCTAGGGCATACTCATCCACCACGGCAATAGGCGTGGTCACCACTTTATGATTGGGTTTGTCATAAAACTTAGAAATGAGTTTGGCTATTTCTTGCTGAGCGGATTGGTCATCGGCTAAAACCAAACTGGATGACAACGCAAATGCAGAAATTAATAGGCATAAGCGAACAAAATTACGGGTAACGGCCATGATAAATCGCACTTTTAAAGTTAAGTAGCGACGGATGTTATCAGAGGATATTATCTATGGGAATGTGACATATTGTCGCACCTGCGCTAGCCTAGGCCGGGCCTTGAATCCAGAGACTGATGCTTATTTGCACCTTAGGCTATGTCAGTATTGGGTGCTAATTCAAATTATTGACTGGCCAAATTACCCTGACCAATAAGCCCTGACCTTGCTCGTTGTCGGCTAGCCGCAATTGCGCGCCGTGCAATGTGGCGATGCGTTGAACGATGGATAAACCCAAGCCACTGCCTTCCTCCCCGCTGCCGCTGATGCGGTAAAAACGTTGCAGCACCTGCTCTCGCTCATTGGCCGGTATGCCAGGGCCGCTGTCACGCACTTGCAATGCCACGCTCGGAGCTTGATGCAAGGTGACGCTGACTCGGCCACCTACCGGGCTGTAACGTATGGCGTTATCCAACAAATTACGCAGCAACAAGGCCAATTGCATGGCATCGCCAAGCACCAAGCAAGTCGGCGCGCCTTCCAGTGATAATTCAATCTGCTTGGCATGCGCCATCTGTGCCACGTCTTTAATGGCGGTGGCGGCCAACTCATGCAGATTATGCGCTTGGTAATGAGCGGCCGCCGTTTCAGGATCGACGCGCGCCAAAATCAGCAACTGTTCGACCAGCCTGGTCGCTCTATCTACCCCACGCAATACATTGTCTAGCGCAGCCTGCCGCTCCGCATGGTCTGTCGACCTTAAGGCCACTTGCGCCTGAATTTTAAGGGCAGCCAAGGGCGTGCGTAATTCGTGGGCGGCGTCGGCAGTAAAGCGACGTTCGCTGTTGAAGGCTTGCTCCAAACGCCCGAATAAATCGTTCAATGCGCCTACCAATGGCGACACTTCCTCTGGCACGCCGGCCATGGCCACGGCATGCAAATGATTGGGGGTGCGCTGCGTGATTTCTTTTTTGAGGGTTTGCAAAGGCTTTAAGCCTGCGCCTATGCCTAACCATAGCAGCAAAAGTAAAATGGGCAAGACGATGAAAGTGGGCAGCAATAATTTAAAGGTGATGTGTTGCGCCAAGCTTTCTCGGCCGGCCATGGGCTCGGCCACTTGTATCATGAATGCTTGACGCGCATCCCAACGCGTCAAAACGCGCCACGGTTGACCACTCAATAGCGTTTCACTGTAGCCGGCTTTTGCACTGCTAATAGGGGAATCCGGGGCCGCCGCCGATCGCAGTAAAAGTTTGTTTTTATCCCAAATTTGGAACATCAACTTTTGTTCGTATTCATGCACGGCCACACCTTCCTCGCCGTGCTCAACACGCTCTTGTATATCATGGCGCGTGGTGGCCAATAAGACTTGAGCGGATTGGGAGAGTTGGGCATCAAACAGGCGGTTTATTTCTTCGCGCGACTCCAAGTGGGTAAACCATGCCGCGGCCAACCAGGCCAAGCCTAACACCAAGCTTAGCAATACCAATAAGCGTAATCGTAATGAATGCATGGGCTTTAAGCGACCTTATCAATAACGTAGCCGACCCCGCGTAGGGTGCGTATTAAGTCGCTACCCAATTTCTTACGCAAGTGGTGGACGTGCACCTCTATGGCATTGCTCTCGACTTCTTCGCCCCAGCCATAGAGGGTTTGTTCCAATTGCTCGCGGCTGTGGACACGACCGGTATGCAATAAAAGCGTGTGCAACAAAGAGAATTCGCGTGCTGACATGCTGACATCTGTGCCAGCTAGGCGCACCTGATGGCTGGCCGGCGTTAATTCGATGGCGCCGTGTTGCAAAGTCAATTCAACCTGGCCGGCACTGCGCCGCAGCAAGGCATTTAATCGGGCGATCAACTCGTCTAAATCAAAGGGCTTAACCAAATAATCGTCGGCGCCGGCATTCAAACCGGCCACCCGGTCGGCCACGGTATCGCGGGCGGTTAGTATTAAGACCGGCAGACTGGCGCGTTTGGCGCGCACCGATTTAAGCAAGTCCATGCCACTTAATTTCGGCAAACCTAGGTCCAGCACCAGCAAGTCGTACTCTTCGCTGTCCAAGGCCACTTTGGCTGCCAAGCCATCTTGCACCCAATCAACGGCAAAGCCAGCTTGTTTAAGGCCGGCCCGCACGCCATCGCCTAGCAGCGCATCGTCTTCCACCAATAAGAGTTTCATCTGCTTATATTAACGTGGAATCCTGATCTGCGACTCAGAAAAATCGCCTTTTTCTGCTGCCTGATGGCAGGCCACGCAGTTGGCTGCACTGCCTATGCTCTTGCGTTTGAAGGTGCTCGCGGCAATCTCATCGTGCTTGCTGGTGAAATAACGCGTCTCCGAAATGCGCAATGGCGTGGCACCGGCCGGTATGGACTGATTGATGCGATTGGAGCGACGGTTATCTTGTTTGTCCGCGCTGTTTAATGCCAAGAATCGTGCTATCTCATCGCGGCTAGCGTCGTCTAAGCTGGCATTTTCGCCAAAGTGTTTATCCAAACCGGCCATCATTTTGTTCCAGGAGCGCTCCGGCAATAAGCCAGGGTGATAGAGCATGTGGCAACCACTGCACTCGGTTTTCCATTTGGCATTGGCCACCGCCGGCATGGCTTGCTTGCTATTGTCACTGAATCCACCGCTGGCTAGTAAGGCACTGGTGGCGCTGATGCTGGTGATTAACACTAAAAATTGCAGCCATTTTTTCATGGTTTTATCCTTATTTAATACTCAATAAATAGGCAATGAAATCGCCTTTTTCTTGTGCCGTGCAAGCGCGCTCCAACACGTCTTTGCAATTGCGTCCAAACCATTTTTCCACCTTGGCTTCGTCGCTAAAGCGCTGAGGATTGACGCTGATCGCCATGGCCTCGATCACCTTATTGGCGCGGGTTTTTCCTGGCTTACGTGGGTCGGCGGTATGGCATGTGGCACAACTGACTTTTTTACCGTCGCTGTGCAAACGCTCGGCATGAAAGAAACGCTCGCCTTTATCGGCAGCAAAGCCGACGAAAGCCGCGTTTTCCTGCTTGGCCAGTAGCTCGTACTTTTTAAGTAAGGTGTTGGCCGATTCCGCCACCGCTTGCTGACTGAAAAACAAAGCCAAAAATAAGTAAGCATTACGCATGATGGTCTCCTGAACTAACTTGGCCCTTGTCGTCCACTTCGTATTGGTAGCCGGTCACCATGGATTGCGCGAGGGGCGTTTTATCTTTGTATTCATGCCATATCAGTGCGGCAATGTGCAGCAAGACAAAGCCCATTAATAGGTAATAAATAATTTCATGCGGCTCTTCAAAGGTGTCTTCCAGCCAAGCCATGTCGCCGAACCAAACATTAAACGGACCAGTGCTTTGTTCAATGGCGGCCAGACCTAAACCGG
>CAJBBQ010000204.1 GCA_903951385.1 uncultured Pseudomonadota bacterium | reverse complement strand
TCATGCTTTATCCAGTTTGATCTTGTTTTAATGCAAGCCTTAGGCAAAGTGGCGCTATGCTTCATATCGTTCGCAGCATTCGCGGCTAAAGTGCACCACGCCCTCGCGCCCGCCGGCCACGGCTTTTTCCACCAAGGCCATCAAGGATTCGTGCCTATAGGTCATGGTGCGCACTATCATGGGCATATTGACGCCGGCCACGCCTTCGACCACGCCAGGGACGAGTAATTTACTGACGATGTTGCAGGGTGTGGCGCCGTACATGTCGGACAGCACCAATACGCCATCGCCTTCATTGAGTTTGGCGACTAAATTTTGTGCCACAGGCAATAAATGATCCGGGTCATCGTGGTTGGTTACGGCCAGGTAAGCCACTTGCCTAGGCTCATTGCCTATTACGTGCTTGGCGCATTCCAGCAAGCTTTCACCAAAACCGCCGTGGGCGATAATTAAAATACCTATCATGCTCTTCCCTAATACTTAACTACGTTATGGATTGCTAATCTTGGTCATAGGCCAAGCATTTATTGCTTAAGTTCACGGTGCCGAGTCAGCACTTTATGCTGCGGCCTAAAGTAAGCGCTTAAGGTTTCAACAAAATACACCGAACGGTGTTGGCCGCCGGTGCAACCTATGGCCACCGTCAAATAACTGCGGTTGTCCGCCACAAAGCTGGGCAGCCATTTTTCTATGTAATGTTGAATGTCACCTAGCATGGCCAATACATTGGGTTGGCTTTGCAAAAATTCTTGCACCGGTGCATCGCGGCCGCTTAAGTCGCGCAATTTAGGATCGTAATGCGGGTTGGGCAAGCTGCGTATGTCGAACACGAAATCGGCATCCAACGGCACGCCATGCTTAAAACCAAAAGAAGTAAATAACACGGTCAGACCGGTGTGCTCCAAGGCCACGGCATCCTTCACCCAAGAGCGCAATTTGTTGGCGCTGATGTGGCTGGTGTCGATGACTTGGCCCAAACTACCTAGCGTGCTAAGTAGCTCGCGTTCAAACGCGATGCTTTCTGCCAGTGTGGTGGTGTCTTTGCTTAGAGGGTGTTTACGCCGGGTTTCGCTAAAGCGCTTCACCAAGGTTTCCACATTCGACTCTAAGAACAAAACTTGCGTGCTGACGTTTTGCAATTTCAATTGCTCGATGTGTGCCGGCAAGGTTTCTATGGCCGCACTGCGGCTGTCTATGCTTATTGCCACTTTATCAAAATTGGTCAGGTTGACGCTGCCTGGGCGCTGGTTTTCAGTGCGCAAGTGGTCGGCGATTTGCGGCAGCATGGTGGCCGGTAAATTGTCTATGCAGTAGTAGCCGCTGTCCTCTAAGGCATGCAAAGCGATGCTTTTACCCGAGCCCGATAAGCCGGTGATGATGATCAGTTGTTTCATGGCAGGCTAAATTTTAAGTGGGTTGGGACTTTTTCATCTCACGCTGTTGGCGTTGCATTAATTGTTTGGTGGCGTTGATGCCACGCAATAATAGCACATGGTTACGGATGGCCACTTCCACCAAGACGGCGATGTTGCGACCGGCTGCCACC
>CAJBBQ010000203.1 GCA_903951385.1 uncultured Pseudomonadota bacterium | reverse complement strand
TGGCGGCCGGCTTTTTTCTTCGCGTAGGCAAAATCGGAAATGCCCTCTTCGGCCATCATTCTGGCCGCTTGTTGGGCAATGACTTGCCGCAGTTGCTGTAAATTTTCTTTGGCCATAATTATTACACATTGGCTTAACGGGCAGCAGGCTGCAGCACTTGCTGGGCTTGGTTTAGGACGTTGGGCTCAGCCACCGGAGTGCTGCTCGCGGCCGGGCTAGTCGTAGGCGCATTAGGTAAGTTTTCATGATAGAAATACTCCACCCGGTCGGCGTTGTCGGCATGCACGCTGACCGCATCGACGCCATCGGGCATCCACATCGCTTCTTCCGGGACGCCACGCAAGGCGCCGGCCATGTATCGTATCCACATGGGTAAGGCCGCGCCGGCACCGGTTTCACCCGAGCCCATGGGCCGCGGTTTGTCAAAGCCTATCCAGGCCACCGCCACTTGCCTTGGGCTGTAGCCAGCAAACCAGGCATCAATGTGTTCGTTGGTGGTGCCAGTTTTACCGGCCAAATCACTGCGACCTAAGTTTAAGGCACGCATGGCCGTGCCGTTTTCAATCACGCTTTGCAGCATGGAATTCATGATGAAGGCATTACGCGCGTCTATCACCCGCGGTGCGCCGTTGCCCGCTTGGGTGAATTTATTGCTGACCAGCACCTTGCCGTTGTGGTCAACAATTTTAGTGATCAGATTGGGTTTTACGCGGTAACCGCCGTTGGCAAACACCGCGTAAGCGCCGGCCATTTCCATGGGCGTGGTCGAGCCTGCACCCAAAGCCATGGTCAAATAAGGCGGGTGATCGTCCGCGGAAAAGCCAAAGCGGGTGATGTAGTTTTGTGCGTAGCCCGGTCCAATTTGATGCAACAAGCGTATCGCCACCGTGTTCACCGAATGCGCTAAGGCTTTCCTTAAGCTCATGGCCCCCTCAAAGGTGTTTTCGTAGTTTTGTGGTGACCAAGCTTTGTTGCCGGTCTCGTTAGCAGCAAAGTTTAAAGGGGCGTCTTCCATAACCGTGGCAGGCGTGTAGCCTTTTTCTAGTGCGGCCGAATAGATAAACGGTTTAAAGCTAGAGCCAGGTTGACGGCTGGCTTGGGTAACGTGGTTGTATTTATTCTGGTTAAAGTCAAAGCCGCCAACTAAAGCGCGTATGGCCCCATTGTTTGGATCCAAGGCGACCAGCGCCGCTTCGACTTGTGGCAGTTGGGCGATACGCCAACCATCCCCTTGTTTAACGATGCGCACCACGGCACCGGGTTTTAGCCGACGCTTGGCTGGGTCTTTGTCGTGCAGCATTTTTTCAACAAAGGCTAAGCCGCTGCCGCTAATAATGAGGACTTCACCGCTTTTACTTTGCACTTGCACGGCTTTAGCTGAGACGGCCGTGATCAAGGCCGGCTCAAAACCGTTAACCGTATCGAGGTCGTCCAAAGCGGAGGCCAAGGCATTTTCATCCTCTTCCAAGAGCGCAGCCAAATCCAGGGTTTTTTCTGGGCCGCGGTAGCCGTGGCGTAGGTCGTAATCCATGACACCTTCACGCACGGCGGCA
>CAJBBQ010000202.1 GCA_903951385.1 uncultured Pseudomonadota bacterium | reverse complement strand
GTGCTAATTTGTTTGGCATCGTCGACGATGACGCTATCGGCTTCCAAATCGATGGGCTTGTCGCGGTCTGCTTGCTCGGCGTAAACCGGCATGCCCCAAGCAATAAGTAGCATGGGCAAGAGCCAGGCGTAGGTTGTATTTTTCATTCTGAAAGTGATTCGTTGCATAGGTTCTCCGAATTTACCCCTTGCTGCCACTGTTATTGGCGGCCCTAGGTGTGAACGGTTGACTGGGTTTAGCTGCGCGGCTTGTTTTTTCGTAATGGGCGCGCACTTGGTGCAATAAAGTTAGGGTTTGTTTTTCTTTGTCAAACACCATGCCGGTTGCGTGGATGACGGTGTTAGGTGCTTGTCGAATCACCACCGGGCTGTTGGTTTGCACTAAATCTTGCTTGGGCAAGATGGTCAGGTCTGCGCTAGTGATGGTCAATTCTGCTTGGTCAGCACGACCACGGCGGGTGATTTTTACCCCGTCTAACAATTGCACTTTATCGCCGTCATGAGAGACTATGCCGCGTTGGGCTTGCACCTCGGTATAAAATTTGTTGGCAACAAATTGCGTGTAACGGGGGCGGGTTAAGTGCGTGCTGTCGTCGTTTGGGAAATGCTTCATTTCAAGCGAGGCGAGTTTGTAGCGCAACTTCCCTTGCTCGTCGGTTTGCGTGGTGACAAAGTTTTTGACTATGACATCCGCGTCGTGGTGCTGCCGTCCGTCTAACTTAAAGCTGGGGGACTGCACCACGTGATTAATCCAGGCCGTCATCAGTGCTAGCAGGCTTAGCAGTATCAGTGGGGCGACGATGGCAGAGCGGTTAGTGATGGCCATGATAGGGCAGCGTCAATTGGACAGTTTAGACTGAATTAAAAATGGCGCCATTTGCTGATCAAATTGGCCCTGCGCGCGCATGATCAATTCGCACACTTCGCGCACCGCGCCATGGCCGCCTTTTTTACCGGTGACGTAATGGGCGTGGGCCAACACCAAATCCGCTGCATTAGGCACGGCGAAGGCGATGCCGCATTGCAGCATGGCGGGTAAATCGACTACGTCGTCACCCATAAAGGCGCACTGCTCTGGCCTTAAACCGCTGGCGGCTATTAAGGCTTGAAAAGCCAGCAACTTGTCTTCTGCGCCTTGGTAAAAATGCGCCACCCCGGTGCTGAGCGCGCGTTTTTTGACCACCTCTGAGGTGCGACCGGTAATGATGGCCAACTCCACGCCACTGGCTTTAAGCAGTTTCATGCCTAAGCCATCGTGGGCATGAAAGGTTTTGTATTCTTGGCCGTCGTCGCCCAAAGTGAGGCCGCCATCGGTCATCACGCCATCGACATCCAATATCAGTAGTTTGATGGCTTGGAGTTGCGCCTGGATAGCAAAATGGGCTGGCACAGGCGCAGTTTGGCTAGGCTGCTGGCCTCGATTAACTAGCGGGCCGTCGCCATGCAATTCGGCCCACTGCTCGGCAGTAAAGTCACGTTGATCCAATACGCATAGCGCCAAAGCGTCGCCTAAGGCTAAGGCCACCGTGGTGCTGGCAGTCGGCGCTAAGCCCAGCGGGCAGGCTTCCTTACTGACTTGGGCGCTTAAATGGATGTCGGCTGCGTTGGCCAAGCTCGATGCCTTGTTGGCGGTGATGGCGATGATGTGGGCGCCTAAGCGTTGTAGAGGCGCCACCAGGGCCAACACTTCTGGGCTTTCGCCGGAATTGGATAAAGCCAGCACGATGTCATCCGCACCCACCATGCCTAAGTCGCCATGGCTCATGTCATGCGGGTGGACAAAAAAAGCCGGCGTGCCGGTGCTGCAAAAGGTTGAGGCGATCTTGCCGCCTACGTGACCGGATTTGCCCATGCCGGTCACCACCACGCGGCCTTTGCATTGCGCAATGCGGCTGACGGCATCGCTAAATGCATGATCCAGCTGGCTGGCAATCGCCTGCAATTCATCGGCTTCATGGCTTAGCGTGGCACGCGCCAATTGCAAGCAAGCGGCTGCGCTGGCTTGAGACTGGGCGTTTTGATGGTCAGACAAAGGCATGTGGTTGGCAGGTTTAAATCAAATTGCTGGAACACCAAGTATAAAAGGGAAACCCGCAGTGATAAAGCCTAAAACCGAGCTAATCTAGGCAAATTTAGAAAAAATAGCTAAATTTTTTGGTTTTAGGCACAAATTTTGCTATCAAGCATGGATTCTCCCTATGAAGGCGGCCACTAAGTAGCAATTTTTTTCGTATCTTTACGGCAGATGTGAAACAATAAGGGTATAAAAATTTAATCCAAATAAGCCTTAATTCATGTTTGACACCTTGCCCTTAATTCTAGTCTTGCTCATCAGTTCGGTACTGGCCGTAGCCCTATTTAGACGCTTACGTTTACCTGCCATGTTGGCCTATTTTTTGGTGGGCATGGCCTTGGGCCCGCATACCTTTGGCTTGCTGCCCGACACCGAGGCCAGTCGAGAATTTGCCGAGTTTGGCATCGTCTTTTTGATGTTTAGCATAGGCTTGGAATTCAGCTTGCCGCAGCTGTACGCCATGCGTAAAAAAGTCTTGGGGCTAGGTGGCGCGCAAGTGTTTCTCACCCTGGCGGTGGTCATGACGGTAGGCAAGTTAGCCGGACTGGATTGGCCGGCCGCCTTTGTCATCGGTGCGGCCTTGGCCATGTCCTCAACCGCCATCGTCTCTAAAATTTTAGCGGAACGGGTTGATCTTAACTCCAGGCACGGCCGCTTAAGCATAGGTGTGTTGCTGTTTCAAGACATTGCGGTGGTGCCGGTGTTGGTGCTCATTCCGGCTTTGGGTTTAGCTGGGGCCAACTTAACCGATGTGTTGGGCATGGCTTTGCTCAAAGCGGCTGGCATGCTCTTGTTTTTATTCACCATAGGCAAATGGTTGATTAATCCATGGTTTAACGTCGTGGCCGGTCAACGTTCGCGTGAGTTGTTTGTCATGAACGTATTGATGGTGACCTTGCTATTGGCTTTTGCCACCAAGTCCGCTGGTTTGTCTTATGCCTTGGGGGCATTTATTGCCGGTATGTTGATATCCGAAACCAAATTCCGCTACCAAGTGGAATCGGACATTGCGCCTTTCCGAGACATCTTACTCGGTCTGTTTTTTATCAGCGTCGGCATGTTGCTTAACTTGCAGCAAATTGCCGCTAACCTAGGGCTGGTTTTACTCATCCTCTTGGCATTCGTCTTGTTAAAAGCCGCCATCGTCAGTTTGGTCATACGCTTGATGCAGTATGAAGCTGGGGTGGCGATACGCACCGGCTTGATTTTGGCGCAAGCCGGCGAGTTTAGTTTTGTGATTTTAGCCCTAGGCGTGGAGCAGCATTTGGTCAGTGGCCCAGCCTTGCAATTGGTGCTCGCGGCGGCCTTGCTGTCCATGGTGTTGGCGCCATTCATGATTCAATTTAACGGCCGCATTACGCGTAAATTGGTCAGCAGTTACAGCCGCAATAGCGGGCAAATTGTGCAAGACATAGACGACGGTAGTAAGCACTTACATAATCACGTCATTATTTGCGGCTATGGCCGTAGCGGCCAGTATCTGGGCCGTTTTCTGCAAGAAGAAAGCATCCCCTTTGTGGCCCTGGACATCGACCCGTCGCGGGTGTTGGAAGCCGCCGCCGCGGGTGAAAACGTCATGTTTGGCGATGCCGCCAGACGCGTGGTATTGGAAGCCGCCGGTGCTGCTCGGGCTAAGGCATTAATCATCAGTTACGCGGACAACCGCGCGGCCATGAAAATCTTACACATCGTGCAAGAAAAATACCCGCAATTACCGGTCATCGTTCGCACGGTAGACGACAGCAATATGGAAGCCTTACGCGAAGCAGGCGCCACCGAAGTGGTGCCGGAAATTTTGGAAGGCAGCTTGATGTTAGCCTCGCATGCCTTGATGTTATTAGGCGTGCCTTTGCACCGAGTGGTGAAACGCATACGGCTATTTCGTGAAGCGCGCTACCAATTATTCAAAGGCTATTTCCACGGTATCTCCGATGCCGAGGACGAATCATTGGAGCGCCAGCAAGTGCGCTTGCATTCGGTGATTATTTCGCCGGGTTCCTACGCCATAGGCCGCCGCTTAGTGGACATGCATTTAGAAAGCTTCGAGGTGCACATTAAATCCATACGCCGACCCAATTCCAATGGCATGGTGCCGAGTAATGAAAGCCCCTTGGCCGAGGGCGATGTCATTGTCTTGCTGGGTCAACCGACCGGCTTAAGCAACGCACAAAACGCATTGTTGATAGGCCGCGTTGCCAATAAATAATCGGCTGCCATGAGTCAAAAAATAGTCATAGTGGGTGGCGGGATAGTCGGGTGCATGACGGCCATGGCCTTGGTTGCCCGTGGATGCGAAGTCACCATCGTCGAGCGCAATGAGATTGCCAGTCAAACCTCGGGCGAATCATCATGGGCCGGTGGCGGCATTATTTTTCCCTTATTGCCTTGGCAATACG
This sequence comes from uncultured Pseudomonadota bacterium, assembly GCA_903951385.1. Classification (GTDB taxonomy): domain Bacteria; phylum Pseudomonadota; class Gammaproteobacteria; order Burkholderiales; family Methylophilaceae; genus Methylotenera; species Methylotenera hypolimnetica. Next base: position 416 of record CAJBBQ010000202.1, on the reverse strand, counting down.
CCGATGCCGTCAATGCATTAACGCGTCATGGCGCAGATAGCTACCGTGCATTAAGTCAGCGTTTGCTGACGGAAACCGGCATCGATTCGGATTTTATTGAATCCGGTTTTCTTTTGCTGCCTAAATTTGATACGGCCACGGCCCTGGCTTGGTGTGCTAAGAATCAAGTGCCGGCACAGTCGGTTAAAGCGGCGGATTTTGCCGTGCAATCCTTAAGTGGCGATGACGCGCTTTGGTTGCCGACGGTCTGCCAAATACGCCCGCCGTATTTCATGCAGGCCTTGCGCCAATGGCTAGTGCAAAATAAGGTGACCTTGATGGAGCGCACCGAGTTAAAACCGCTTAAACAATGCGCGGCCTTAAACACATGGGAAACCGTCAACGGCGAGACCCTAACAGCCGATCAATTTGTCGTG
>CAJBBQ010000201.1 GCA_903951385.1 uncultured Pseudomonadota bacterium | reverse complement strand
CGGCGGCCGGGCCTGCATCCAATTTTGTCATGGCGCTATTTTGGGCCTTGGTGTTGAAATTATGCATGGACTCGCCGTCATTCATGGACTCGCCGTCATTCATGGCCGAGCCATTGAGCTTGATGGCCAAGGCCGGCATAGGCATTAACATCGTGTTGATGGTATTGAATTTATTGCCATTGCCGCCACTGGACGGTGGCCGAATTGCCGTCAGTTTGCTGCCCATGCATTTGGCTAGGCCGTTTGCGCAGATAGAGCGTTTTGGCTTCATTATTTTGCTGGTGTTATTGTTTACTGGGGTCTTGAGTCGCATCCTCGACCCATTCATCAATGCGGTTTATCTGTTAATAAATAGCTTAATTTAAAGGCTTGTTTGTATAATAAGCGCTGACTCAATTTAAGGTTTTTCATCAAATGGCAATCGAACGTGTTTTATCTGGCATGCGTCCTACCGGTAATCTGCATTTAGGGCATTACAACGGCGTACTTAAAAATTGGCTTAAATTGCAACACGAGCACGAGTGCTTGTTTTTTGTCGCCGATTGGCATGCGCTCACCACCCATTACGACACACCAGAAATCATAGAAGAAAGCGTTTGGGAAATGGTCATCGATTGGTTGGCAGCCGGTGTCGATCCTGCCAGTGCAACCATATTCATCCAATCGCGCGTGCCCGAGCACGCTGAATTGCATACCTTGCTGTCCATGATTACCCCTTTAAGTTGGGTGGAGCGGGTTCCTACCTATAAAGACCAGCAAGAAAAATTGAGCAGCAAAGATTTGGCTACTTACGGCTTCTTGGGTTACCCCTTGTTGCAAAGCGCGGATATTTTGATCTACAAAGCCACCCAAGTGCCGGTGGGCGAGGATCAAATTCCGCACATTGAATTCACCCGTGAGATCGCCCGACGCTTTAATCACATATACGGTAAGGAAGCCGGCTTTGAAGAGAAAGCCGAAGCCGCCATTAAAAAGCTAGGCAACAAACGCGCGGCCTTGTACGAAGAAATGCGCAATGCCTACCAACAAAGTGGCGACGAAGAAGCCTTGGATGCGGCACGCGCCATGATAGAAGAACAACAAGGCATGAGCATGGGCGATAAAGAACGCCTATTGGGTTATTTAGAGGGCGGCGGCAAAATGATCTTGTTGGAGCCCGATTACAAATTAACCCCGGCCTCAAAAATGCCAGGTTTAGACGGACAGAAAATGTCTAAGTCATACAACAACACCATCTCATTGCGTGAAGACGTCGATACGGTGGCCAAGAAAATTAAGACCATGCCTACCGATCCAGCGCGCATACGCCGCACCGATCCAGGTGACCCAGCAAAATGCCCGGTTTGGCAATTGCATCAAGTCTACTCAGACCAAAGCACTCAAGATTGGGCGCAGAACGGCTGTAAAACCGCTGGCATAGGCTGCATAGAATGCAAAGGCCCGGTCATAGAGGGCGTTTTGGCTGAATTGAAACCCATACAAGAACGTGCCGCGCAGTACGCTGAAGACCCTAGCTTGGTGAAAAACATCGTGGCAGAGGGCTGTGAAAAAGCCCGCAAGTTAGCGCGTGAGACCATGCGCGATGTGCGCGATGCGATGGGCTTGAATTACAGCTAGCCTGGCTCTCACCGTGATAGACGTCCCGCTCCAGGCAAAGATAAAAGGCGAAGCTTTTACCGAGCTACCGCAAAACCTTTACATTCCCCCCGACGCACTAGAAGTCTACTTGGAGTCCTTTGAAGGCCCTCTAGACTTGTTGCTGTATTTGATACGCAAACACAATCTGGACATTTTGGACATCCCCATGGCGGAATTGACCCGCCAGTACATGGTGTACGTGGAAAAAATGCAGGCGATTAAGTTGGAATTGGCCGGCGATTATTTATTGATGTCGGCCATGCTAATCGAGATTAAATCCCGTTACTTGCTGCCCAAACCAGCGGAAATCGAAACCGAACAAGACCCAAGAGCCGATTTGGTGAGGCGCTTGATGGAGTACGAATCCATTAAGTTAGCCGCAGAAAACCTAGACGGCATGGCTAAGGTGGGCAATGGCATCACCGTCGCCAGTGCCTATTACCAACACATCAGCCAGGTCAAGCCGCCGGAAGTGAGCCTAGACGATTTAACCGAGGCATGGCGCAATGTCTTAAACCGTGCCAGCCACTTTAAGCACCACAAAGTCAGCCGTGCTGAGTTGTCCGTGCGTGAGCACATGAGCTTGATCCTTCGTCAATTGCAAGCCGAACCCGTGCTGGAGTTTTGGCAGGTGTTTGATTTGGCCGATGGCATTCCTAAGTTGGTGGTGTGCTTTCTCGCGATATTGGAATTGGCGCGCGAAGGCTTGTTGCGTATCACGCAGCAAGCGGCGTTTTCACCTATCTATTTGCAAATCAACCGCCATGACGATTAAGTTGCCAGCCAGCATTGCCGATTTAAAACAAGTGCTGGAAGCGGCCTTGTTAACGACCAATCAGCCTTTGTCATTGGATGACATGACGCGCTTGTTTGTTGAGCGGGTGGAGCGTACCAGCTTGCGTATGTTGCTGGATGAATTAAAGCAGGACTGGGCATCGCGCAGCATGGAGTTGGTGCAAGTGGCGACCGGTTACCGCTTTCAAGCGCGTGCGGAATATGCGCCTTTTTTAGCCAGATTAAACCCCGAGCGTCAGCTTAAATACTCGCGTGCCGTGATGGAGACGCTGGCCATCATTGCTTACCGTCAACCGGTAACACGCGGCGACATCGAGCAAATACGCGGCGTGACCATGAACCCGACTATCATGCGTCAATTGCAAGAACGTGATTGGATAGACGTGGTGGGCCAGCGTGACGTGCCTGGGAGACCTTCCTTGTACGCCACTACCAAGCATTTTTTAGATGACTTCAATATCGTGTCTTTGACTGAATTGCCTGCCATGGCGGACTTTGCTCAACAGGAAATCGCTTTTCCAACTGACGACGAAGTGTTTATCAAGACCTAGTCCAGTATTAAACTCGGGTTTACGCCTGTTCTGCGGTAAAATGCCCACTTATTCTGATTAGTTTATTCCTATGGCACGTCCTTTTAAAACCCAACGCGATCCGCAAGCCGCACCCCGTCGGCCTAAAACCAGTTTCACCAAGCTGGCGCAGGATGAAAACGCGCCACCTGAACCCACCCAGCGTTTGCATAAATTGCTGGCTCTAGCTGGCTTGGGTTCGCGTCGCGACATGGAAGCCTTAATTGCCAGTGGCCGCGTGACCGTCAACGGCGCGCCCGCGACCACCGGCCAAGGCGTGACCCAGTTTGATGTGGTGCGCTTGGATAGCCGTCCATTGCGCTTGCCCTTTGTTGCCGAATTGCCACAAGTATTGATCTATCACAAACCCGAAGGCGAAATCGTCAGCCAGGACGACCCGGAAGGCCGTGCCAGTGTGTTTGATAAGTTGCCCAAAGTGAAGAACGGCAAATGGATAGCCATAGGCCGATTGGACATGAACACCAGTGGCTTGCTGATATTTACCACCTCGGGTGAATTGG